>NZ_CP053746.1:600000-887500 GCF_013201545.1 Pseudomonas graminis | reverse complement strand
GCGGTGTTTGGCACCTCGATGTCGGCTCATCACATCCTGGGGCTGAAGCCGGTCCCAAGGGTATGGCTGTTCGCCATTTAAAGTGGTACGCGAGCTGGGTTTAGAACGTCGTGAGACAGTTCGGTCCCTATCTGCCGTGGACGTTTGAGATTTGAGAGGGGCTGCTCCTAGTACGAGAGGACCGGAGTGGACGAACCTCTGGTGTTCCGGTTGTCACGCCAGTGGCATTGCCGGGTAGCTATGTTCGGAAAAGATAACCGCTGAAAGCATCTAAGCGGGAAACTTGCCTCAAGATGAGATCTCACTGGAACCTTGAGTTCCCTGAAGGGCCGTCGAAGACTACGACGTTGATAGGTTGGGTGTGTAAGCGCTGTGAGGCGTTGAGCTAACCAATACTAATTGCCCGTGAGGCTTGACCATATAACACCCAAGCAATCTGCAGAGAGACAGCAGATTGCGGTGTGTGAAGACGCATGAAGACGAAAGTTTGCGAACACACAAGCTGCACCTTGATCACATACCCGATTTGCTGAAGCGTTCGAGAGGACGAGTCAGTACCCGAATTTCTTGACGACCATAGAGCGTTGGAACCACCTGATCCCATCCCGAACTCAGCAGTGAAACGATGCATCGCCGATGGTAGTGTGGGGTTTCCCCATGTGAGAGTAGGTCATCGTCAAGATTAAATTCCGAAACCCCATCTGCGAAAGCAGATGGGGTTTTGTTTTTGCGCGCGGAAAAGTTCTTTGCCCAGTCAACAGCCACAGCCAACAGCCAACAGCCAACAGCCGCCCAATCAACGCCCAGAAAAAAGCCCCGCATCACTGCGAGGCTTTCTGCTTCCAAGCGACTTGCTTACTCGCTTAGCGTTTCAACTGCTTGGGTCGGGTCTACCGCATTAACCACATTACGACGTTGAATGTACTTCCAGTCTGCTTCGTCGATGTAGATCCCGGCAGGCCCACTGCCGCCCTCCAGGTCAATCGCCACATGCGCCGACACTTGAGGCTTAACGCTCGCCAGGATCGGTACAAAGCCCAGCTGCAGGCTGGTTTCAAGCAGCGCCGCTTGATTCCTTTCATCAATGTCAGCCGCCTCGTCGAGGTAGTAGGGCAGACGAATCCGACCGGCCTGCTCGCGGTCCATGAGGTGCAGCAAGAGGTACATGTTAGTCAGTGCCTTGATGGTCATGGTCGTGCCGTTGGACGCCGCGCCATCGATGTCGGTGTGGATCACCGGCTGGCTGTTTACCTTGGTGATCTCGAACGCAAGTTCGAACAAGTCTTTCAGACCGAGCTGGTTGTGGTTAGCCGCAACCAGGCGTGCCAGATACTCCTTAGCCTCTTCGTTCTTGTTGTCCTGCTCGGCGCTATGGCTCAGATCGAACACCGATAGGGTCTCGCCTTCTTCGTACTGGCCGGCGCTGTGGATGATCTGGTCGATATGCTTAAGCGCTTCTTTGTTCGGCGCGAGCACAATGCGGAAGCTCTCCAGGTTGGAAACCTGCCTGCGGTTGATCTCCCGGTTAAACAGCGCCAGTTGGTGTTCGAGGCTGTCGTAGTCACTGCGGATGTTGCGCAGCGTGCGAGCGATGTCGGTCACAGCAGCACGGCGTGCCTTGCCCAGGGTAAGGGCTTCATCAGTACGATGCGCATAGGCGTTGATCAGCAATTGCAGACGCCGCTCCATGTCGTCTTCGCTGTCGAACTTCGCGACGCCTTTTAGCCGAACCTGCGCGTAGAGCGCCTCAATCTGACCATCGCAGCGCAAGAGGCCCTGCCAACTGTCCTGATAATCATTGAGCAACGGCAGCAGGTTCTCCAGCGAATCATCGACCGGCTCCATGAACGGCGTGCCAAATGGCAGGTCGGTCGGGAGCAACTGACGACGACGCAGCGCGTCATCCAGCGTGCGTTGCTTGGACTCGAGATCGCCGATCTGACGACCGACCAGTTGCAGCTTGGCCGACAGTTGCTGAACGCGCTCAGTGAAAGCATCACTGGCGCGCTTGAGTTCGTCTTGCGCCGCTTCCATCTGGGCCAACTGTTCAAGCTTCTCACCCTCTTCGGCGCTCAATGTTTGCGCGCGGCGGAAGTCTTCGAGCGCCTTCTGCGCATCCAGCACCTGCTGGTACAAAGCTTCAGTCTGGGTTTTGCTCGCCGCACGGTCAGCCGCTACGGCTTGTTGCGTCTTGAGTTGCTTGAGCTCCTTCTCCAGGCGCTCTTTCTGATCGCGCAACGCAGCGCGATCGGCCAGCGCCTGCAGGGCAGGAGGCTCGATGTTCGACAGATTGACGGTCAGGCCGGGCACTTCGAAGCGCTCACCTTTGAACCCATCGAGAATCGCTTCGAGGGACTTAACCCATGCATCGCCATCATCCAGCGCGATGCCTTGCTCGCCTAACGGCAAGCTGAACAGTGCGCTGTTGAACAGCCGCATCAGACGCTCCACATCAGGCTGCGAAAACTCTTCGCGCAGGCGGGCATAGCTGTTGTTGTCCGCATGATCGAGCTGTTGCTTCACTGACTTCAGGCGTTTTTCGAGATCGCGCAGGCGCTCATCCAGATCCTCGGCGCTAAATTGACGCGACTGCGCGAGCGCTCCGGCCAGTTCATCGTGAGCGTCTTTTGCAGCCAGTAATTGCTGTTCCAGAACTCTCACATCGTCGACCAGCGCAAAGCGGTTCTTCAGCACTGCCAGTTCGCCAATCCATCGCTGGATGTTGCTGATTTCTCGCTCCAGTCGCATCAGCTCTTGAGTGCCGCCACGCTGATCGTTCTGTAGTGAATCCTGCTCGTTACGGTAGTGCTCGCTCTGAATGACCAGCTCTTCCTTGCGCGCATTGGAATAGTCCTGCCATGTGCCCAGCAACGAGTCGAGCAATGGCGACAGACGATGCAGCTTGCCGCGGAGGACGTCGCGCTGTCTGACGCCGTTGGCCAAGGCTTCGACCAGCGGGCCGGCGAGCACCAGTGCGTTGTAATCCTGCTCCATGCGTCGTACGTCGCGGAACGCTTCTTCGCACGCCGCTATGTAATCGACGCTGCCGGAGCGCAGGCTGTGCTCAAACGCGTCGAGAAACAGCTGCTTCAATTTGGCAGCGGTGATCTCGCGCATGTGCAGCAGGTTGATGAACAGCGCGCGGAAGGTCTTCAGGCTTTGCTCGCTGGTCGAACGCAGGGGAATCAACGTCAGGTCCAGTGGGATCGATGTGTGGCCACCGACCAGCAGTCGACGCAGTTCATCGGGCTTGAGTTCGTAGGCTTTCAAGCCCTGGCCCTCCAGATTGGCGAACAGCTCCTTCTGGCGCAGGCAGGTATCGTCTTTCTGGTAGTGGGCCAGATCCAGTTTGCCGGCATAGGCGAAGAACTGGTGACCGAATCCGCCTCCCGGACCACGACCAACCACGCCGATGACATGCGGGCCGTGGGGCAGGGAGACTTCGACGAGGATGTAGCTGGTATCAGAAGCGAAATAGAAGCGTCGCGATTGATCCAGGCTGTATTTGCCAAAGCTCATGTCCGACATGCGCGCCAGAATCGGGAACTGCAGAGCGTTGATCGACGCACTCTTGCCCAGGTTGTTCGCGCCGTAGACCGAGAGTGGATGCTCCAGCGGAAACAGCCCGAGGCTGTAACCCGCCGTATTCAGCAGCGCGAAACGGCGTATGCCGTAGCGTTCCTGGCTCATGCGTCATGCTCCTGTTCTTCAGCGATCGCCCGGGCTAGCGCTTGCTCTTCGGTTTCTGCGGATTCGTCGAATTCGGTGAGGTCCAGCGGGTCGTCAGTCTCTAGCAATCGCTCATCGCTGTCTTCGTCGATCAACACCGGGGCCGGCAACGGCAGGGCACTGTGCAGGCTGGCCGCCAAGTCTCGGTCTTGCTGTACGGACAGGCAGACGTCGAGGAAGCGATGCATGGGCGGCAGAAAGCGATAAATGCCTACTTCTTCGGCGGCGAACCCCAGCTGGGTCATGCGGCGCATGATTTTTTCTTCCAGCTCTTCCTGGGTCTGTACTTCAGCTTGCAGGAACAGATCGCGGTACTTTTCCAGTAGCGAGGGCAGTTCGTCGCGGCCCAGGCTGCCGCCATCAAGCACGGCGACCGGGTCGCGGCCCTGGTCCGCCAAATGCTCGACGAGGATAAATGTGAACAGGGCCAGACGTTGCGCCGTCTTGTTGACCTGCGCGGCCGCCAGATCAGGTACGAAGTAGTAGAAGCCACGGGTGTCGCAGACCAGTTCGAAGCCCAGGGCCTTGAACAGGCCGCGATACTGGTCCTGGAGATTGGACAGCTGCGCGTACAGTTCGGGGTCGCGACGGCTGACGTGATAACCCTTGAACAGCTCGCGGAAGATCGGCGCCAGTTGGGTCATTTCGGATAGATCAAGATGCATGGGCGGTGCCCTCGGAATTCTCTGGGGTGGCGTCTTTGCTCGAGAGCAGGGCGAAGGAGCGCAGGCTGACGCGGTGCTCCCGGGTCAGGTATTCGCGGCGCTCGAGGCGCTCGCGCTTGAAACGTTTGTCCCGCGACAGGCGCGAAAACCAGTAGAGCAATTCGTCAGTCGCGCCGGTGGGCTCCTGCTCCAGCAGCCAGACCATCAAATCCGGCATCGGCAGGGCGTCTTCGCAACGCTCGACCATTTCCCTGACCGTACGCGGCGCGCGCGGCGGCTCGCCCTTGCGGGTGACATTGGCCTTGGGGAACCGCGCGGGTTTTGGCTCGAAGCGCGCCAGCGCATACACGTACGCTTCAACCTGATTGGCGCTGCCGAGGAAGGTGCTTTGCGGGCGGGTGAACATTGGCATCGCTGCCTGCGGCACGGCGTCGAGACCTCGTCGACGAATCGCCGACAGCGCGAGTGCCGCACCACGAGTCACGGCATTATGGCGACGCGCCTCTTCACGCAGCGGGAGCAATAGCTCACGGGCATGACGCAAGGTCAGTTGCGCGCTGGTCTGCATTTCGAGGATGCGCGCGTGGGTGCGCAGGAGCATGTCGTCGTCGACCAGATGGCCGAGACGTTGCTGGTCCGTGAGCATGCGCAGCAGCACGTTCTCGACCTTGCGCACGCCCTGTTCGAAGGCGCCATCGGCGTTCACCAACTGGATCATCGGCTCGACGTATTCGTCCCAGGTTGCCAGCACTTCCGCGTAACGCTGACGCAGTGGAATCTGGCGGTCACTGGTCTTGGCGCGTTCGGCCACGGAGACCAGCGCCTGTTCGTCATTGGCGAGCTTCTTCAGGACGTCGCGTACGCGCATGTCGAGCAGGCGCAGTTGCCGCGCCAGGTCACTGGCGTCGCGGGCATCGAAGGCTTCCTGTATATAGCCGGCCAGCCGCTCAAGGTGGCGCAAATACGCTTCGATTTCCAGGCAAAGGCCCAGCCGATGCTCGCGCCGCAGGTACGAGAGGAAATCGTGGATCTGCGCGTTCAGCTCGAAGCGGTTCGGGCTTTTCGCCACCGGGACCAGAATGTCGAGCCGAATCCAGACATCCAGCAGAGTGGTGATGTCCTGGGGCGTACTCTCCAGTTGCTGGGCCGCCAGCTGCAAGCGGAGTTCGCTCAGGCTCAGAGTGCCTTGGTCGAAGTGCTCGCAGAGTGGCTCGAGAAGCGCCCAGTGTTCGGCAAGGGCGCGCAGGACGCGCTTAGGTTCGATCATCGGATGGTCGCTGACTGGCAAATAAAAGCGGCGATTGTACTGCATCGCCGGGCTCGTTTTTCACCCTCAGTCGATCAACAGCGGCGGGAAGCGGTGAAGGCCTGTAGAATCTCCCGCCTGACTTTATCCACAGGTAGCTGACCTTTGCTCAACGAGCCTCGTCGTCGCGCTTATCTGACCGCCATGCAGGTGGTCAGCTGGCTGCCGCGCACTGAACTGCCTTTCGCCGCGCCGTCGCGTCCCGAACTGCTTGCGCCCGTACCGCAGATCGAGGAAGCGCCTGCGCCGGTTATTCAGGCGGATGCGCCTCGCGCGCCTGAGCGCGATGCGCCCTCTGTCACTCCGACGCCTGTTGCTCGGACAGTCGAGCGGCCGAAGATCGATATACCTCGTCCATCGAGCGCGCCCAAGCCGAAGCCAGTGCAGGAAGAAGAGGTGGTACCGGCTGTGGTGAAAGCGCCGGTTGTGCCGCCGCCGCGGTTTGCCCTGCAACTCCTGCGCGCCGGAAGTTGCCTGCTGCTGGTCGAGTTGGTGACCGGTGAGCCATTTCAGAGCCGCGACCCGTCATATCTGTTGCTCAAGGACATGCTCCGCGCCGCCGGCCTGCCGGACAGCCCGCAGATCATCGGCGAGCCTGTGCGCTGGCCGCTCCTTGTGCGTGGACAAATGGACCAGGGGCCGGAAGCTGCGCGCGATTTCGTCCAGGGTTTTCTGTACGCCCGCGTCGAAGAACAGCCCTGCTCCTGTCTGTGGCTGATCGGGCTTCCGGCGCTGCGTTATGCGGCTGAGACGGACGCCGAATCTTACAATCTTGAACTTCAGGTCGACGGCCTGGGGTTAGCCTGGGCGCTGCCGGGTCTGGAGCTGTTGATGGACGAGCCGCAGCGCAAGGCCGACGTATGGCGCTCCATGCGTCAATTGATGGGCCGTTGGAAGACCGTAGATGAATGACGCAGTAACGTTTCGCCGCATGACCGAAGCTGACCTGGACGCTGTCCTGAAGATCGAATACGCCGCTTTCAGCCATCCCTGGACGCGGGGCATTTACATGGATGCGCTGAAATCATACGAGGTCTGGCTGATGTTCGAAGGCAGTCAGCAAGTGGGGCACGGGGTAATCAATGTAATCATTGATGAAGCGCACTTGCTCAACATCACCGTTAAGCCGGAGAGTCAGGGCCGTGGCCTGGGGTTGATGCTGCTGGAACAGCTAATGAAGCGCGCCTATGAGATGAATGGCCGGGAGTGTTTTCTTGAATTGCGCGACAGCAATCGGTCGGCCTATCGCTTGTACGAGCGCTACGGATTCAACGAAATAGGCCGGCGCCGGGACTACTACCCGGCAGTCGGCGGGCGTGAGGATGCCATTGTCATGGCGTGCACGCTGTTCGAATAATCCCGGGCCGCGGTGGGGCGAACCAGGTTCGCTCCCACAAAGCGCCAGCCGCTGATCAGACGCCAGGCTTGCCGTCCAGCGGATCAAGAATGGCCATTTCTTCTTCGTCCAGACCATCCCCACCGCCAATGTCATCTTCATCGACAATGCTCAGGTCCCGGTCAGCCGGTCCGCCTTCGCCAGCTTCACGAGGCGATCGTGCGCCGTCTTCCCGAATCAGTGTTTCAGGGCTCATGTCGTCGTCGGTTGGGTTGTGATCTTCGGTGGAAGCACCGGTCAGCCCGGCTTCACGTACGCGTTCATCCGGGATCAACGTGCCGAGTTCATCTTCAGGAATGACGTCGCCGATGCGCCCGCTCGGCTCATTGTTGTCGTTGAAGTTGAGCTCTTCCATCGATCCCATGCGGTCTTCGTTGTCATCGATGGGCTCGGGTTGAGTGGCATCGAATGGACGGCGTGAATCGTTCATGGCAAATCCTCAATAATGTCGGTCCTAATGGGTGGACCGGACGCCATGGCGGAAATTCCATCCGCTTCCTGATCGGTCGTCGCTGATCGGGCGATCTTCCCGCGTGACCCGAAGCGCCGAGCCCCAGTCATAGCTGAGCATCATTTCCGAGGCATCAACGCATGAACGAACTACAAGACTTGATCGACAACAACGAACGTTGGGCTGCCGCCATCAAGGAAGAAGACCCCGAGTTCTTTGCCAAGCTGGCGCGCCAGCAGACGCCGGAATTCCTCTGGATCGGTTGTTCGGACGCCCGTGTCCCCGCCAATGAAATCGTCGGCATGTTGCCGGGTGATCTGTTCGTGCACCGCAACGTGGCCAACGTGGTGCTGCACACCGACCTCAATTGCCTGTCGGTGATTCAGTACGCCGTCGATGTGCTCAAGGTCAAACACATCCTCGTCACCGGTCACTACGGGTGCGGCGGCGTGCGCGCTTCGATGCAGGATCGCCAGTTCGGCCTGATCGACGGCTGGCTGCGCACCATTCGCGATCTGTACTACGAAAACCGTGAGCTGCTGGCCAAGCTGCCAACGGAAGAAGAACAAGTCGACCGGCTGTGCGAGCTGAACGTGATTCAGCAGGTCGCCAACGTCGGCCATACCAGCATTGTGCAGAACGCCTGGCACCGCGGGCAGAAGTTGTCGGTTCACGGCTGCATCTACGGCATCAAGGACGGGCGCTGGAAGAGTCTGAACGCGACCATCAGCGGCCCGGAGCAATTGCCGCCGCAGTATCGGTTGCGTCCGCAAGGGGAGTGATCGGGTAGGGCAAGCGTCCATCCAATGGTAGGAGTGAGCTTGCTCGCGGTAGCGTTAGTCCAGGCTCATCTATGTGAGTTGAAGACAACGCGAGCAAGCTCACTCCTACAGGATCGTTAGAGCTGAGCTTTCTTCATTTCCGGCAGCGGCTTCTGCAACTGCTTGATCTGCCGCGACACCTCGCCCGTCCGGCATTTCGCTGCGGCCTGATCCGGCGTCAACTTGCGCACCGTGGTGAAGAACAACTTGCAGGTCTCAACCTTGTTGGTCACCTGCCAGTTCGTGGTGCACTGGCTCAACAGCGCGGTTGGATCGGTGGTCGGTTTCTGGCCCATGCCGGCTTGCCAGCATGCCGCGCTCAGGTCCTGGCCCATGACCTTCAAACCCGCTTCATCCGCCTTGGCTTCGTCCCCGCCGTAGTTGCTCTTGTCCGCCGCATTCCAGATATAACTCGGGTGATTAGAACCCAGCACCGCGACGCTTTGCCCGCTAGCCGGGCTGATGCTTGCCAGGCCCAACACTGGGACCGTGACGTTGTACTGCTGCTTGAGCCAGGCGCGCACTGGGGCACCGAACGCGACCATCGGCAGCGATGTGCCCGCCGTGCTTTGGGTGAGCTGCTTGACCATGTTCGTCTGGTAATCGGTGAAGTAGCTGTAGACGTTTTCAAGGTCCTTGCCGGCGTTGGACGGCGCTGCAATGGGCGCGATGTCGATGATGGTCTGATAGGCAGGCGTCTGCTCCTTGGGGATGCCGTTATCCGTGAGTAGCTCGGACCAGCGATCAGTAGTGGCCGAGAACAGATAGTCCTGAGCCTGAGTCAGCGAATAGTCCGGCGGAAAATGCAGCAGCTCGACGCTCTTGCGGTTTTCCAGCGCCATGCCCAGCGGCAAAAACAGATACCAGTTGTAGGCGAATTTGTTATCGGCGTTGAGTTTGTTCGCGCCGGCGTAGGCCAGGTCGCCTGCGTCGAGCAGCGCTGAAAGTGGTTTGTCGTAGCCGTCCGGCACGCCGGTGATGTCGGCGTAAATCACATCGTTGTCGTTGTGCACCGCGACCCTGGCCGCGGCGTAACCGTCACGCTGTACGCTTTGAGTGAGGTAGTGCTCGACGGTCTGTTCCAGCGTCCAGTTTCGGAAGCAGATGACATTGCAGTTGTTCGGGTAGGCAAACAGGCGTGTGACGCGTTCCTTGCTCCCCAGTTTGACGTTGACGTCGGCCTGGGCGGCGAGGCTCAGCGTCACTGCGGTCAGGGCGATGCTCAATGCAGCTGTTTTTTTCATGCTCATGTCCTTGTTGGCGTATACACCCCCTGCGTGGGTGGTGTTTCGATGATGAAACACTTGGACATGGCTGGGAATGGGCAACGATGGCTGCGGGCCATTTTTAATGGCACGCGCGTCAAAGCACGAACCGCTGAACCATCGTGTTCAGGTCAGTTGCCAGCATCGACAACGCATTGCTCGCCACCGTGGTTTGCTGAGCGCCCGACGCCGACTGCGTCGACAGGTCACGAATGCTGCTCAGGTTGCGATCGACTTCGTTAGCCACTTGCGCCTGTTGTTCGGCGGCGCTGGCGATCAGCGTGTTCCGGTCGCTAATGGTCGAGGTTGCGCTGATGATGACAGTCAGCGCGTAACCGGTTGCAGCGGCCTGCTCCAGGGTGAGATTGGCCTGAGCCGCAGTGACGCGTAAGGTTTGCGCGGTCTCTTGAGTGCTTTTCTGCACATCGTTGATCAGCGTCTCGATCTCGGTGGTCGACGCGCTGGTCCGTTGGGCAAGCGAGCGCACTTCATCGGCGACCACGGCGAACCCGCGGCCTGCTTCGCCCGCCCGTGCGGCTTCGATGGCGGCATTCAGTGCAAGCAGGTTGGTCTGGTTGGCAATCGCGCGGATGACTTCGAGAATCTTGCTGATGCTCAGCGTGCGCTCGGCAAGACCGTCGGCCTGGTGCGAGGAATCGAGAACGTTGTCGGTCAGCTCCTTGATCGAATCAATGGTGCCGGTCAGGCGCAAACGACCTTCAGCAGCGGCTTCGTTGGACGCCTTCGACTCGCTCGACGTGCTGCTGGCATTGTCGGCGACTTCTCCGGCAGCCTGACTCATCTGGTTCACGGCAACGGCCGCCTGCTCGATCTCATCGTTTTGCAGTTGCAGATTCTTGGCGCTGGCTTCAGCAATCGTGCCCATTTCGTGGACCGACTGACTCAACTGGCCCGCTGCGGCGTAAATCTGATCGATCGTGCCATGCAGATTCGCGCGCATCAGACCGAGGGTTTTCAGCAGCTGAGCCGTTTCGTCCTTGCCTTCCGGAATCGGCTGCGGGCTCAGATCGCCTTGAGCAATGGTGCTGGCGATATGCAGCGACTGCCGCAAAGGGCGAATGATGCTCAGGCTGAGTCGCCACGCGAGCAACAACGTCAGCACCAGCGCCACCACGATGGCGCTGACGGCGATGATTCGGGTTTGCTGGAACCGCGCGCCGGCCGCGTCGACGGTGCCCGCCGCACTTTGCTTGTTCAGCTCGCGCAGCAACTGCACCTGCATGTCCATCAGGTCACCCTGCAGGCTCAGCGTGGTGTTGAGCAGCATGCGCGCGTCGTCGAGTTTGCGTTGTTCGATCAGCGCGATTTCGTCGTGCAGCCCTGGCATGAAAGCGCCATAAGCATCTTGAAGAGCCTTGATGGAATCCCGCTCGGTGCTGTCGGTGGCGTGGGCAAGATAATCGGCGAAGCCTTTTTCGACCTCATTCTTCAGCTCCTCGACGTTGATTTTGCTGGTGACCACTGCGCCGGGATCGTCGGCATTGGCAATCAGCCTGGCGCTCTCGCCGCGCAACTTGATCAGGTCGATGGCGATTGCGTCTGCCATGGCAATGCTGGGCAGCGACCCACTCTCAACCGCTTCGCCCTGATCGCGGATACTCTGCATCTGCAGCAGGCAGAACACACCGAGCGCCACCAGCAGCAACGCGGTCACGCCGAAACACAGCACCAACCGCTGGGTAATCCTGAAGCGACGCAGGAAAGCGGGCCTGGAAGACGGACGGACTACACGACGCAATAACCTTTTCACTGCCACCCATCCCATCGACGAAAACACCGGAATGATGGTTATAGAGGTGTTCCGTGATGTCTTTATGACATTGCTGGAGATGTTTCGGAATTGTTGCGAACGCCGCCTTCACTGCGAGGGCTCCCTAATGAACGTCCAATACCCTACGCCCCAATCTCCTCCATAAATTCCGTCAAGAACCGCTCCGCACGGGCATGCCTGACCTGCGCCAGCTGACGCCCAGTGGCCGTTTGAAATCCCTGCGCCAAAGTGAAGATCTTGGTTTTGAAGTGATCAACGGCGAAGCGTTTGTCGTCCAGGTCTCGCTGTTGCGCCTGCGGGTCGGCCGGGTCGTAGAGGTGGCTGCCCATGCGCCCGGACACGTAGAACAGCCGCGCCACGCCGACCATGCCGAGGGCGTCGAGACGGTCGGCGTCCTGCAGGATCTTTGCTTCCAGCGAGGTGGGCGTGATGTCGGCCGAATAGCTGTGGGACTCGATGGCGTGGGCGACGGCCTGGGTGCGCTCTTCGTCCCAGCCCATCTCTGCGAGCAATTCCGTCGCTTTTGCGGCGGCCAGACGCGAGGCGCTTGAGCGAAAGGGCGAGTTCTTCTCCACCGAAACGCAGTCGTGGAGCAGGGTGGCGGCGAGCAGGATCTGGTGATCACCGCCCTCCTTGTCACGAATGGCGCAAACGTTGCTCCAGACCCGGTGCAGGTGGGAAACGTCGTGGGAGCCGTCGAGCCGCTCCGCCACGGTGTGGGGAATCAGCAGGTCGGCGAGGGGCTGAAAAGGCGCGAAGGAGAGGGCGGTCATGGATCATCCTGTCGATGTCGGCGAACGGAGCGCCAGCATACCGATTGACCCACTTCCGCGTTGCCGGTTCGCTCGGGCGGTTCGCGGATCTCTGCCACGCACGTTGCGCGGCAGAGATCAGTGAGCCGTCGAGACGCTACATCACTGGCCCTTCATTGCCGCCGTCAGCTTGTCCACGTTGTAGCGAAACATCGCCACGTAGGTCGCCGCCGGGCCGTCGGCCGGTGACAGCGATTCCACATACAGCTCGCCGCCCGGGTGCGCGCCGCTGGCCTTGGCGATCTGCTGCACCAGCCGCGGGTCGCCAGAGTTTTCGAAGAAGTAGGCGCTGACGTGCTCCTGCTTGATCTGATTGATCAGCTTGCCTACGTCAGCCGCCGATGCTTCGGTTTCAGTGGAAAAGCCCAGTGGCGAGAGAAAGGTCACGCCATAGGCATCGCCGAAATAGCCGAAGGCGTCGTGGGACGTCAGCACCTTGCGTTGTGCGACCGGGATGGCGCTGATCTGCGCGCGGGCGTAGGCGTCCATGTCCTGCAGTTGGGCGATGTATTTGTCACCATTGGCTTGGTAGTCGGCAGCATTTTCAGGGTCAGCTTTCTGCAGGGCCTTGATGATGTTTCTGACGTAAACGACGCCGTTTACCGCGCTGTTCCAGGCATGGGGGTCGGTGATCTTCTTGCCGTCTTCTTCCATGCTGCGGGTCATGATGCCGTCCGACAGCACAATCGGCTGGCCCTTGTAGCCGGAAGCGGTGATCAGCCGATCCAGCCAGCCCTCCAGATGCAAGCCGCTGACAAACACCACGTCGGCTTTCTTCAGCGCCTGGGCGTCGTTGGGGGTGGGCTCGTAGACGTGAGGATCGCCGTTGGGCCCGATCAGCGAGGTCACGTGCACGTGATCGCCGCCGACGTTGTGCACCATGTCGGCGATGACGGTAAACGATGCGACGGTCTCCAGGGTTTTTGCCTGGGCGAAGTTGGCCAGGCCCGACAACGCCAGCGCGGCGGTCAGAAGCGTGAAACGTTTCATGGTGGTTTCCTTGCGGTAAGAGGACGATCAGCCGGACAGATGAACCCTCGGGAACAGCCGGCGTAGAAAGCCGCTGCGTCCAAAGAACAGTGAGAACCCGTAAAAGGCGCTGGCGGTGAGCACGATGGCCGGGCCCGACGCAACGCTGGCGTGGTAGGAAACGATCAGGCCGATGAAGCCCGAAAGCGTGGCCACCGCGGTTGAAATCACGATCATGCCGGTCAGCGAGCGCGCCCAGAATCGCGCGACCGTGGCGGGCAGCATCATCATGCCGACAGCCATCAGCGTCCCCAGCGCCTGAAACCCCGCCACCAGATTGAGCACCACCAGCAGCAGAAACAGCACGTGATACAGCGACCCCCGGCCACCCACCGCGCGCAGGAAACCCGGATCGAAGCATTCGAGGATCAACGGGCGGTAGATCAGCGCGAGTAGAATCACGGTGAATGAAGCGATGCCGCCGACCATGAAAATCGCCTGATCGTCGATGGCCAGAATGGTACCGAACAGCACGTGAAGCAGGTCCACGTTGGAGCCGTGAAGGGAAACGATCAGCACGCCGGCAGCAAGGGACGTAAGGTAAAAACTGGCGAAGCTGGCGTCCTCACGCAGTGTTGTGTAACGGCTCACCAACCCCGATAACAATGCCACGGCGAGACCTGCGATCAGGCCGCCAAACCCCATCGCTGGCAGTGACAACCCGGCAAACAGGAAACCCACAGCTGCCCCCGGCAGTACCGCGTGGCTCATGGCGTCGCCCACCAGACTCATGCGCCGCAGCATCAGCAGCACGCCCACCGGGCCGGAGCCGATGCCCAGCGCCAGGCACGCCACCAAAGCACGGCGCATGAAACCGAAATCGACGAAGGGCTGGATCAACAGGCTATAGAGCGTCACAGCGTCCGCTCCGCATCGGCGTCGCAGGGCAGCGCGTCAGGGTTCCAGTGCTCTGCCATGTTCTTGGCGCGGCGCAGGTTGTCGTCGTTGAGGATGTCGGCGGTGTCGCCCCAGGCAATGATTTCCCGGGCCAGCAACAGTGTGCTCGGAAAATGCTGGCGCACCTGTTCGATGTCATGCAGCACAGCAATGACAGTGCGGCCCTGGCCGTGCCACGTGCTGATTAACTGCAACAAGTCCCGCGTGGTCCGTGCATCGATGGCCGTGAACGGCTCGTCGAGCAAAATCACCGAGGCGTCCTGCAATAACAGCCGGGCGAACAGGACGCGCTGAAACTGACCCGACGACAACGAGCTGATGCTGCGTTGCTCGAACCCCGCCAAACCCACGGCACTCAATGCTTCCTGGGCCTGTTGAGCGTGTTTGCGTGTGGCGCCCCGGAACGCGCCGATGCTGCGCCAGGCGCCCATCATTACGGTGTCGGCGACGCTGAGCGGAAAGCTGCGGTCGATTTCGGCGGCCTGGGGCAGATAACCGATGTGCCGCGTTGCCAACTGATTACGCTCGACGCGCCCGACCGCGGGTTTGAGCGTGCCGGCGATGGCTTTGATCAGCGTGGATTTGCCGGCGCCGTTGGGACCGACGATTGCCGTCAGGCTGCCTGCCGCGAATCGGCCGTTGGCGTGATGCACTGCGGGACGGCGCTCATAGGTCAGTGTCAGATCATGGAGGTCGATGGCGGCACTCATGGAATTGCCACCGCCCAGGCAACGCCGATCCACAGCAGGACCAGCACGGCGAGGGAAATCAACACGCGTTTGCCAGCCGATTGAGCCAGTGCGGACGTTGCCAGGGAGGAGGAAAGCCGGGAATCGCGTTTCACAGAAAGGACTGCCTGAAATACTTTGTTATAGTATTACATCACCTTTGGCTTGCTCTGCAAAGCGCGATTTGGGCGAAGTTCAGGGAGGCGACAGTTTCTTTCTGCCAGCGAAGCGCAGCGTTTCCCCGGCGCGATAAACCCTGTAGTTTTCGATCACTTTTTTCGCAGCCAGGATGATTTTCATGACCGCTTCTCATCGGCGTCCCGTACCCCTCGCCAAATGCTATCGCCTGCTCAACCACGGCCCGACTGTACTGATCAGCGCCGCTCACGAGGGTCAGCGCAACATCATGGCAGCGGCGTGGGCGATGCCGCTGGACTTCCAGCCGCCGAAAGTCACGGTGGTGCTGGATAAGTCCGTCTGGACGCGGCAGTTGCTTGAGGCCTCCGGCACGTTCGTCATCAACGTGCCGACCCTCAGCCAGATTGATATCGTCGAAACGGTCGGCTCGACTTCAGGGCTGGAGATCTCCCAGGAGCACGGCCTGGATAAATTCAAGGCGTATGGTCTGGAGACCTTCGCGGGTTCTCACGTTGAAGCGCCGTTGCTGGAAGGCTGCGCAGGCTGGCTGGAGTGCCGATTGATTCCCGAGCCGCACAACCAGAGTGCGCACGATCTGTTCATCGGCGAAGTGGTCGCGGCGTGGGCGGATGAACGCGTGTTCTCCGACGGGCACTGGCATTTCGAGGGGCATGACGCGCTGCGCACTCTCCACCATGTGGCGGGCGGGCATTTTCTGGTGATCGGCGATGGGGTGGACGGCAAGGTGCTGCAGCGATCCGCTGACTGACTGTGGCGCGTCTGCTATGGCCGCGCCCCTGATCAAAAAGGACGCGGTAAAGCAGGTTCAGCCGCCCGATGTGGATGCAGCTCAGTCCTTCGACAGTTCGCCGTTCACAAGACGCCAGGTCTTCAACGGATTGCTGGCTTTCAACGCAGTTGGCAGCAGCGAGTCCGGCACGTTCTGGTAACAAACAGGACGCAGGAAGCGATCAATAGCGGTCGCGCCCACCGAGGTGCTGCGACTGTCGGAAGTCGCCGGGAACGGTCCGCCATGGACCATCGAATAACTCACTTCGACACCGGTCGGGAAGTCGTTGAACAGAATCCGTCCCGCCTTGCGCTCCAGGATCGGCATCAGCGACTGGGCGGTTGCCTCGTCGCCGTCGTCAAACTGCAGCGTCACGGTCAGTTGACCATCGAAGCTGGCAGCGACCCTCTGCAGATCGGCGACGTCGGAGCAGACGATCAGCAGCGCGCTTGGGCCGAAGTTTTCATCCTCCAGCGCGGGGTTGGCGAGGAAGGTGGCCGAGTCGGTCCGGAAGAATGCAGGGCGGGCCTGGAATGAACCTTCGGCCTCCTGACCCTCTGCTACCAGCGTCACGCCGGATGCGCTGTGCAGGTTATTCAGACCGTTGCAGTAAGCGCCGTGGATGTTCGGCGTCAGCATGGTGGTCGGTAGCTTCTCGGACAGCGCCTTGGCCGAAGCCGACACGAATGTTTCCAGCGCGTCGCTTTCCAGCGCCAGCAGAATGCCGGGGTTGGTGCAGAACTGCCCCGCACCCATGACCAGCGATTCAACAAAACCCTTGGCGATCGTTTCGGCGCGGGCCAGTAAAGCAGCGGGAAGCAGGAACACCGGGTTGATGCTGCTCATCTCGGCATACACGGGAATCGGGACCGGACGCGCTTGTGCCGCCGCCACCAGCGCCAGACCGCCACGGCGAGAGCCAGTGAAGCCCACGGCCTGAGTCAGGGGGTGACTGACCAGCGCCTGGCCGACGGAAATGTCCTTGTCGATCAGTAGCGAGAACACGCCTTCAGGCATGCCAGTGTCGCGCGCTGCTTTTTGAATCACACGGCCCACCAGTTCGCTGGTGCCCAGGTGAGCCGGGTGCGCCTTTACGATAACCGGGCAACCGGCCGCCAGCGCGGAAGCGGTATCGCCGCCGGCCACGGAGAAGGCGAGGGGGAAGTTGCTGGCGCCAAACACCGCCACCGGGCCGAGGCCGATGCGCCGCAGACGCAGGTCGGCACGTGGAAGTGGCAGGCGCTCCGGCATTGCAGTATCGACCACGGCGCCGTGCCAGCGCCCATCCCGCAGCAGGCTGGCAAATAGTTTCAGCTGATTGACCGTGCGCATCCGCTCGCCTTCAAGGCGGGGCTTGGGCAGGCCGCTTTCGATGTGAACGCGTTCGGTGAGCACATCGCCCAGGTCCAGAAGGCCTTGGGCGATGGCTTCGAGGAAGCTGGCGCGTTGGTCGTCACTCAGTTGCCGGTAGCTATCGAATGACCCTTCGGCCAGTTCGCACGCAGCGTTGACATCATCCAGCGTGCTGGCGCCAAACGACGGCGTCAGGGGGTCACCCGTGGCGGCGGCGAGGGCGAACACCTCTCCGGCCTGACCCCGCACAGCGCGTTGTCCGATGATCGTTTCACCAAGAATCTGCATTGCTCAACACCTCTCGAGGGGCGGCGACCGTCAGTTGGCACCGCTGTGGCCAGCCCTTGAGGTTACATCATGGCGCTACGATCGCCACCCATCCAGGTGTTGAGCTTACGGCCAGGCTTATTGCTGCCGCTTATTGCTGAGCGGCGCTGAACCCTTCGAACGCTGTCTGCTGTTGGATCGCGCTGACAATGTTCTTGCGCGTGGCCGGCTGCTGGTTGCCGTCCTTGTCCACGAACACTTCGCTCTGCAGCTCGGCTTCATCGCCTTCACCGATGAACGAGAAACCGAGGAATTCAAAGGCTTCGCGGTCAGCGTTGGCTTTCGAGCGCGGCGTGCGCAGAGGCAGGGTGACGCTGGCGCCGTCCTTACTGATGACGAACACCTCGGCTTCCTTCTTCGGTCGTGCCGCTTTGCTCTTGCCGCCGCTCGGGTTGCTGACCGCTTGATGCGTCTGGTTCAGCACCTTCAACGCCAGGCTGTAGACGAGTTCCTGGAAACTCGGGTCGTCCTTGTAGCTCGAGAGAATCCGGCTGATCGGAAATTTCGCGCTCAGGTCTTCGAGGGCGGCCATGTCGGCGGCTTCGGCGTCCTTGAGCTGTTTAAGCTGACCCATCAGTTCGTAGGCCTGGTCATCATCGAATCGGTCATGGGCGGCGCGTATAGCCAACCGCAAATCGCGAATCTGGTCGCTTTCCTTGGCGCTCTGGAAGGCGTCGAGCACCATCTCGCTGATGCTTTTGGCCTGTGGCACATGTTGTGAAAGGTTGATGGCTTCTTCGTAGGCTTGCTTCGACGACACGGCGTTTGCCACCGGATCGGTATGGGAATCAGACATTGAACATCCACTGCTTCGTTAACTGGGGTTGAGGCGCGAAAAGCTCGGGGCGTTTCGAGGGGCGTAATCTATTGGACGAGGGCGCTGTTGTCACGGATTGCTGCTCGCGCCCGGGCCGCAGGGCAACATCCAGGCATCCCGCCCCATGCGCGCTACGCTATGAGTTCATCGACCCACAGGCGTTAGGCCATGCGAAAAATCTGGGCGCGCTACATCGATTTGCTGGAAAACGACCTCAGCACGCAAATCTTCGACAACATCAAAAACCTGCTGGTGTGCGCGCTGTTGTTCGCGGCGGGCACCAGTGCGTTGAGGGCTGATTACCACCAGTTCATCGGCGTGCTGGTGTCTGGCGCTACCGGATGGGGGCTGATTGGCGTGTCCGCCGTGCTGATGTTCCTGAACGTCAGCGACGGCATTCGCCGCCTCGGCAAGTTGCGCTATCACGTGGCGATTCAGATTCTGGTGTCGCTGGTGTACTTGCTGATCGCTGCCCGATTGGTGGAAGTAGTCTGGGCGTTTCGGGCTGCTTGAGACGGGTTTCTGCGAATGAATCGGGGGCGAGGCGGTATTGCATGTCGCCTGGAAGGCCGACATCCGGACCTGAAACAGCCCGGCGCTTGCCGGGCTAGTCTTAAACGCAGGTCCCGCCTTTGTGGTGTGACCCCGTTCCGCCAGATGGGTGCGTGCCTTTCGGACACGCCGATGCGAAGAGAGAAACGATTGAAAGCAGAGCGACCAGTCCAGCGATAGCTATCTTCTTCATATTGCCTCCGTGCACTGCGAGATGCAGTACAGGGCTATCGGCGATTTGGGATCCCGCTTTAGCCATGGACGGCCAGAAACAACAAAGCCCGCACAAGGCGGGCTTTGTTGAGGTACTTGGTGGCTACACAGGGACTTGAACCCCGGACCCCAGCATTATGAATGCTATGCTCTAACCAACTGAGCTATGTAGCCAAGTGGCGCGCATTATTCGCTCAGATCGGATATGTGTCAAGCGTCTCTTCTAAAAAATTTATCCACGTGATCAATCGGTTAGCCTCCCGGCTCTTCAGCCTTTGTTCATCCCTGCACGGCAGTGACAGTTTACTCCCCACGCTGAGTGCTTTTGCCCCACTTTCGCGCATGCACCCTGCACTGTCCTCGATCGGGTGCCCGGTTTGATGGCTTCGTGCTATCGGTCCGGTTTTTGCTTATGCCTGCCGCATCGCTGCCGCTATAGATGAAAGCGGCGGCAGATCTCGATAAGCCCAAACCCGTTCTTTGCATCGAGGATGGGCGGTTATCGTTTTCTAAACATAGACATGGCATTTTGCCGGTAAGAATGTAAGGCAGCGCTGTGATCATCATGGATCAAGCAGCGGTCTGTCGGTGAGGAGTAGTCGGCTATGCAGAGTCTTTTGTCGCCAGGCATCCGCCTGCTCGGACGTCTCGGGTTCGCGCGCAAGTTTCAGGTGCTCTTCTTTTTGTTCATCTTGCCGCTCGCGGGCAGCCTGTGGATGATCGGCCAGGATTACCGCAGCAAGCTTGCGGTGATTTCCCAGGAACAAGCTGGCGTGCGCCAACTGATGGCGCTCGATGCGTTGGATGTGCAGCTCACGGCCCAGCGCAACCGCGCCGCGCGCTGGAAGGCCGTCGACATTCTTCGGGATCCGACACCGGCCGCGAAGGCCGCCATGAACGCGCTGGATGCTGCCAACCCTGAGTTGACTCGAACCCTGGCGTCCCTTGGCGATGAGCTAAAGGCGCAGAACGCCAGTGGCGACATCATGACTCGGTATCAGGCGCTGCAAGCCTCAGTCAAAGGGATGGATTCAGATTCCCTGCGTACAGTCGGCTGGTGGCCGGATGGTTATGATCGCTTCACGTCCGCGCTCACGGCGCTGCAGAGTCTTCGTGAACAGATCGCGATGGACAGCGGATTGATCCTCGATCCCTGGCTTGAAACCTACTTGCTGATGCAAATCGCCACGCAGCAGGCGCCGGACCTTGTCGAGCGGGTAGGGCGCATGGCAAGTATCGGCCAGTCGTCGATCGCGTCCGGTCAGTTCTCATTGCAGAGCCGTCTTCAGATGCGCGACCTGCGCAGTCGCATCGGCGACGCCCGCGATCAGTTGGTCAAAGCAGTAGGCTCGCTAAAAGCCAAGGCTTACCCGGGCATCGAGGTCTGGACGCGTCAGTATGAAGACAGTCTTCAGCGCCTTGATACCGAGCTGAAAGTGCTCGACGACGGTGTGTTCGGCGGCAGCATCAAGCTCGACCCGGCCGCTTTCGAACGCAGCGTCGATAACGTCAGCGACGGACTGGCGGCCCTGCGCAAGCAGTCACTGTCGTCACTCACCAGCCGACTCGATTATTACCATGAACAGGCCACTCAGCAGTTTGTGCCGGTGGCCGCGATTTTCAGCATTCTCGCGCTCGCGGCGCTGTATCTCTTCATGTGCCTCCAGGCGTCGATTCAGCGCAGCGCCAAGGGCATTACGACCTTGGCCGAGTCCCTGCGCGACGGCAATTTGTGCGTTGAGGTCGCCGTTGAAGGGCGTGACGAACTGGCAGCCATCAGCACCGCACTCAACGTTGCGGTAGTGCAACTGCGCACCAGTCTGTTGGGCGTCAATCACGAAACCCAGCAGCTGGGCTCTGCGGTGCTGACCCTCAACGCGCAATCCGGCAGCACGCTCAACGAAGTCGAAGATCAACAGCAGCAGATCAGCCAGATTGCGGCGGCGGCCACCGAGCTGGCCGCGACGTCCATGGGCGTTGCCCGCAGCTGTGAAGCAGCGTCCGGCAGCGCCCAGGCCACCCGACGCATCGCCGAGGACAGCAGTCGCGACAGCCAACGCACCACGGCGAGCATTCAGCAACTGAACCAGAAACTGACCGACACCGCTAACGCGTTGAGCAAGGTCAGCGAGCAGGGGCAGCAGATTCAGTCCGTGGTCGACACCATTCGCGGCATTGCCGAACAGACCAATTTGCTGGCGCTTAACGCTGCGATAGAAGCAGCGCGTGCCGGCGAGCAAGGGCGCGGTTTCGCCGTGGTGGCCGACGAAGTGCGCAGCTTGTCGCAGCGGACCCAGGCCTCAACCGCACAAATTGCCGGGACCGTGGACAGTTTGCGCTCAACGGTCAGCCAGGCCGTCAGCCTGATGGAGGCGGCGTGTGGTCAGGCGGTGAGTGACGCGCAGTCGGTGACCGGGCTGGGTGAGCGGCTGGAAGAGATTGCCAGCGCCGTGCAGGTCGTCACTGACACGCTGGCGCAGATCGCCACGGCGGTTGAAGAGCAGGCCGCGACGGCGGATGAGGTGAGTGGCAACATCCAGCAGGTGGATCAGGCTGCGGGCCGTTTGCTGGAAGGCGCGCGTGCGGTCAATCAGGCTGCAGACACCCTGACCAAAGGCAGCCGGGCTTTGAGCGACAACACCGCGAGATTCCAGCTGGGGTAAGCCGCGCATACAAGGCATGAGTGCGAATGACGTTCACGTCCTCATACGCGCGCGTGCGGCGTGGGTTGAAAGACGAAAGCATGGCGACGTATAAGATCCGTCGCCTTCTCTTCGTATTTCGATACCCATAGCCGTAGGGGATTTTTCCATGACCGATAGCAGTGCCGCAGGTGCGGCGGTTTATTCGCCCCTTACGTTGGCGTTGTACGACGCCTGGGTGCTGGGCATTTCCAATCGGTATGCCTGGCGCTGCCCGACCGATGAGGTGCTGTTGCCGTTCTTCCGCGCCACTGTTCGTGCGCACCATCTGGATATTGGCGTCGGCACGGGTTACTACCTGGCGAAAGCCAAGTTGCCACCGAGCACCCAAATCACCTTGATGGACCTCAACCCAAGCAGCCTCGCTGCCGCCAAGCGCAGGATCGGCCGGCCAGACACGCGCACCCTTCAGCATGACGTGATGACGCCGATCCCCGGGAACGAGCGCTTCGATTCGATATCGCTGTTCTATCTGCTGCATTGCCTGCCAGGCCCGCTGGACGCCAAGGCGGCGATCTTCGCTCACCTTAAGCACAATCTGACCCCGGACGGCGTATTGTTTGGCGCAACGATTTTGGGGGATGAGGCGGGGCACAACGGCTTTGGCCGCAAGCTGATGGCGGTGTACAACAAGAAAGGCATCTTTGGAAACAGTCAGGACACCCAGGCCGGTTTCGAGGCCCACCTGCGTACGCATTTTCGCGAGGTCACGCTCAAGCGCGAAGGCGTGGTGCTGCTGTTTCGCGCGGCGCAGCCGATTGTCTGAGCTGCACTAAACGCACAAAGCCCGCGGATCACTGATTGACACGCGGGCTTTGACGTTCAACGAGGTTCGTGGAGGTCCACGAGGGCGTTAGACGTTGAAGCGGAAGTGCAGAACGTCGCCATCCTTGACGATGTAGTCCTTGCCTTCCAGGCGCCATTTGCCCGCTTCCTTGGCACCGGCCTCGCCCTTGTACTGGATGAAGTCGTTGTAGGCGACGCACTCGGCGCGGATAAAGCCTTTTTCGAAATCGGTGTGGATCACGCCGGCAGCCTGTGGCGCGGTGGCGCCGACACGGACGGTCCATGCACGAACTTCTTCGACGCCGGCAGTGAAGTAGGTCTGCAGGTGCAGCATTTCGTAGCCGGCACGGATCACGCGGTTCAGACCAGGCTCTTCAAGGCCCAGGGCCTCCAGGAACATGTCCTTTTCTTCGCCGTCGTCGAGTTCGGCGATTTCTGCCTCGATCTTGTTGCAGACCGGCACCAGCATTGCGCCTTCCTCTTCGGCGATGGCGCGAACCACGTCCAGGTGCGGGTTGTTCTCGAAGCCGTCTTCAGCAACGTTGGCGATGTACATGACCGGCTTGGTGGTCAGCAGATGAAAGCCCTTGATGACGGCTTTCTCATCGGCGCTCATGCTCTTCATCAGGCTGCGGGCAGGTTTGCCCAGTGTGAAGTGAGCAATGAGTTGTTCCAGCAGGCCTTTCTGGACCACTGCGTCCTTGTCACCGCCCTTGGCGTTGCGCGTGACTTTCTGCAGTTGCTTCTCGCAGCTGTCGAGATCAGCGAAAATCAGTTCCAGATCGATGATCTCGATGTCGCGCTTCGGGTCGACGCTGTTGGAAACGTGAATCACGTTCTCGTCTTCGAAGCAGCGCACAACGTGGGCGATGGCGTCAGTCTCGCGAATGTTGGCGAGGAACTTGTTGCCCAGGCCTTCACCTTTGGAGGCACCGGCTACCAGCCCGGCGATGTCGACGAATTCCATCGTGGTCGGCAGGATACGCTTCGGGTTGACGATATCGGCCAGGGCCTGCAGGCGCGGGTCCGGCATGGGCACAATGCCGGTGTTCGGTTCGATGGTGCAGAAGGGAAAGTTCTCCGCCGCGATACCGGACTTGGTCAGGGCGTTGAACAGGGTGGACTTGCCGACGTTGGGCAGGCCGACGATGCCGCAGTTGAATCCCATGGTGTTTCCCCTCGAGTGATGTCAGGCCTTCTGGCTGTGCAGGACGCGCATCGCCTTGGCGAAGTCGCCAGCGAGTACATCCGGCAGCACGCCGAGGGCAAAGTCGATGCTGGCATCCAGTTTTTCCTGCTCGGCGCGTGGCGCTCGACCCAGAACGAAATTGGACACCAGACTGGCGTCGCCCGGGTGGCCGATGCCAAGCCGCAGGCGGTGGAAGCCGTTCTGGTTGCCGAGCTGCGCAATGATGTCGCGCAGCCCGTTATGCCCGCCGTGCCCGCCACCCAGTTTGAGTTTGGCGACGCCCGGAGGCAGGTCGAGTTCGTCGTGGGCCACCAGAATGGCTTGCGGAGGAATCCGGAAGAAACCCGCCAGAGCCGCGACGGACTGGCCGCTGCGGTTCATGTACGTGGTAGGAATCAGCAGACGAACGTCTTGGCCCTGATGACTGAACTTAGCCGTCAGGCCGAAATATTTGCGGTCAGCGGTCAGATTGACACGCTGGGCGCTGGCAATACGCTCAACGAAAAGAGCCCCTGCGTTATGCCGGGTCTGTTCGTATTCGGGGCCTGGATTTCCCAGGCCGACGATCAGTTGGATGGCGGTCACGTCAGGGGCTCTTCCTTGGGTCGAGTGTGATGATGGCGAGCACCATCACGGGTTCAACCGGCTAGCGAGTAATGATTACTCTGCTTCGCCTTCTGCGGTGCCTTCTTCTTCGTCCTGGACGATGCGAGGGGCGTGGACGTTAGCGATGTCCAGGTCCTTGCCGTGCGCCAGAGCGACGAATTCAACACCATTCGGTGCCTTGACGTCGGACAGGTGAACGTTGTCACCGATTTCCAGCGCGCCCAGGTCAACTTCAATGAACTCAGGCAGGTCTTTCGGCAGGCAGGTCACTTCCAGCTCAGTGGTAGTGTGCGAGATCTCGCCGCCTTTTTTGACCGGTGCTTCTTCGTTGATGAAGTGCACTGGAACGATAGCGGTCAGTTTCTGGCCAGCTACGACGCGGATGAAGTCGGCGTGCATGATGAACTGCTTGGCCGGGTGACGCTGCATGGCCTTGATCAGTACGTTCTGCTTGGCGCCATCGACATTCAATTCGATAACGTGGCTGAAAGCAGCTTCGTTTTCGAACAGCTTGGCAATTTCCTTGGCTTCGATGGTGATCGAAACAGCTTCCTTGCCACCGCCGTAGACAACGGCTGGGACTTGGGCGGCGAGACGACGCAGGCGGCGGCTCGCACCTTTCCCCAGGTCATTACGCGCTTGAGCGTTCAGAGTAAATTCGTTCATTTTGTATCTCCAAAATAGCCATGACCGAGCGGCGTTTGCGACCAGCGCCAGACACGGTATGGGCAAAAAAGCCCCGCCCCGGCATTTGGTGTCGGGGCGGGGCGCTTTTCGTCAACGGATGGTTCGGCAGGGCAGGGCCCTTATCGGAACATCGCGCTGATCGATTCTTCATTGCTGATGCGACGCATCGCCTCAGCGACTACCGGTGCGATATCCAGTTGACGGATACGGTCACAGGCCTGTGCTGCAGCGGACAACGGGATGGTGTTCGTCACCACCAGTTCGTCCAGCACGGAATTTTCGATGTTCTCGATTGCACGGCCCGACAGAACAGGGTGTGTGCAATACGCAAAGACCTTGGCAGCGCCGTGTTCTTTCAGCGCCTTGGCCGCGTGGCACAGGGTGCCGGCGGTATCGACCATGTCGTCGACGAGAATACAGGTACGGCCTTCGACATCACCGATGATGTGCATCACTTCGGAGTGGTTGGCCTTCTCGCGGCGTTTGTCGATGATGCCCAGATCGACGCCCAGGGATTTGGCAACAGCACGTGCACGCACGACGCCGCCGATATCCGGGGAAACAATCATCAGGTTTTCGAAGCGTTGGTCTTCGATGTCATCCACCAGAACCGGGGAGCCGTAGATGTTATCTACCGGAATATCGAAGAAGCCTTGAATCTGGTCCGCGTGCAGGTCGACAGTCAGCACACGGTCGATACCGACGACGGTGAGCATGTCCGCAACCACTTTAGCGCTGATAGCCACACGGGCGGAACGCGGACGGCGATCTTGGCGGGCATAACCAAAGTAAGGAATTACAGCAGTGATACGAGTGGCCGAGGAGCGACGGAAGGCATCAGCCATCACGACGAGTTCCATCAGGTTATCGTTGGTCGGAGCGCAGGTCGGCTGGATAATGAAGACGTCTTTACCGCGAACGTTTTCATTGATCTCAGCGGTAATCTCACCGTCGGAGAACTTTCCAACAGAGATGTCACCGAGAGGGATATGCAGCTGACGTACGACACGCCGAGCCAGATCGGGGTTGGCGTTCCCCGTAAAGACCATCATCTTGGACACGCGCAGTACCTGGAGGCTTAGGGTATGCCTGGATGACTATAGGAAAATGGCAGGGGCGGCTGGATTCGAACCAACGCATGGCAGGATCAAAACCTGCTGCCTTACCGCTTGGCGACGCCCCTGTATCTGTTGCACGAGTGCCTGGCACTCGGTTCCTTTTAGAGCAGTGTTCGTAACTTGCGGTGCAACATCGAGATGTTTGCGCCTTTTGCTACAAACCCTGTAAGGGTCTCTGTAAGAAGGGCCGAGACTTTATCAGCTTCAGCTTTGCTTGGGAAGGCCCCAAACACACAACTTCCAGTTCCGGTTAATTTTGCTTCGGTAAATTTACCTAACAAATTCAAAGCGTTACCAACTTCTGGATATCGCCTCGTTACAACCGGTAAGCAGTCGTTTCGACTGTTTCCCTTGGGAACGGGGCGCACTTTAATGGGCGGAGTGTCACGTGTCAACAGCGGATCTGAAAAAATTTCTGCTGTACTTACAGATACTTGCGGCACTAGCACCAGATACCAAGGTTCTTCGGGGGTGACGGGAGTCAGTATCTCGCCGATTCCCTCAGCAAAAGCAGCGTGTCCACGCACGAAAACCGGCACGTCAGCGCCAAGCTTGAGGCCCAGCCCCGCCAGCCGATCCTCATCCCAGCCAAGCTGCCAGAGATGATTCAGGCCGAGCAATGTTGTTGCCGCATCCGAGCTTCCGCCGCCAATGCCGCCACCCATGGGCAAGATTTTTTTCAGCCAGATATCGACGCCGAACGGAGAGCCGGATGCTTCCTTTAGCGCACGAGCCGCTCTCACGATCAGATTGCTGTCGTGAGGGACGTCGGCGATTTCCGTCTGCAGCCGCACTTCGCCGTCGTCGCGAAGCGCGAAACTGAGTTCGTCGCCGTAATCGAGAAACTGAAAGAGCGTCTGCAGTTCGTGATAACCGTCGGCGCGCCGTCCGGTGATGTGCAGCATCAGATTCAATTTAGCAGGGGCGGGCAGTGTCAGTCGTGCTTGCGACATGCTCATTGCCCCAGTTTGCGTGGTTGCCAATCCTTGATGACCAGCGTGACGTCCAGATCCTGGCCGTGAAGTTTCATCCGTTCAGGCAACCAGAAACCGTTCTGCTGGGTGTAGCTCAGGTATTCGATCTGCCAGCCGTCCTGTTCGAGGCTGGACAAGCGACTGTCACCGTCAAGGGTCAGGCTGCTTTTGCTGTCGGGGGCGGGAAGGCCGCGTACCCACCAGACCAGATGCGACACCGGCAGTTTCCAGCCGAGCTGATCCTTGAGCAGGGTTTCCGGATCCGGCGCGTCGTAGCGGCCCTGATTGGCGACTTCCAGCGACACAGCACCGGGGCGACCGGTCAGGCGGGCAGCACCGCGACCCAGCGGGCCGGACAGGCGAATGTCGTAATAATCCTGGCGTTGCAGCCAGAACAGCGTGCCGCTGCCGGAATCCTTCGGCGCGCGGATGCCGACCTTGCCATTGATCTGCCAGCCGTCGAGGCTGCTCAGTTGTTCTTTGTTAACACGCCATTGATTGGCGTCACCCTTGCCTTGTACGGCTTCGCGGGAAGACATGCCGGCACAACCGGCGAGCAGGGCGATCAGGCTGAATACGAGTACGTGGCGCAGTTGCATAAATTCAAAGGGTCTCGGCGCCGGTCAGGCGCTTGATGGTGCTGCGCAGGACCGGGCTGTCAGGTTGTTGTTCAAGGGCCTTGCCCCACACTTTGCGGGCTTCACGCTGCTCGCCTTTGGCCCACAGGACTTCGCCCAGGTGCGCGGCGACTTCGTGATCCGGAAAGCGCTCGAGCGCCTGGCGCAGCAGGCGCTCAGCTTCATCCAGATTGCCCAGGCGGTAGTTGACCCAGCCGAGGCTGTCGAGCACCGCCGGGTCTTCCGGGTTGAGCTGGTGCGCGCGTTCGATCAGCTCCTTGGCTTCGGCGTAGCGCGTCGTTCGGTCAGAGAGCGTATAGCCCAGAGCGTTCAGCGCCATGGCGTTGTCCGGTTCGCGCTTGAGAATGGCCCGCAGGTCGCTCTCCATTTGCTTCAGATCGTTGCGTTTCTCGGCCAGCATCGAACGGGTATAGAGCAGATTCAAATCGTCCGGGTACTGCTTGAGCGCCTGGCTCAATACCTGCCAGCCGCGATCGCTCTGGTTGTTATTGGCCAGGGTCTCGGCTTCGACCAGATACAGCTGAATGGCGTAATCGGGTTGATCCGCACGTGCCTGAGCCAGCCGCTTCGACGCCTCGGCAGTGTTGCCATTGCTCATGAGGATGTCGGCCTGACGCAACTGTGCTGGCAGGAAGTCGCTGCCGGCACCCACCTGAGCGTATTCGCTGAGGGCGGTTTGTGGATCGTTGCGCTCTTCGTAAATGCGGCCGAGGTTTACGTGGGCAGAGTCGACGTGACTGCCGCGAGCAACGAGGTCTTCGAGATAACCCTGCGCTTCATCCCATGCCTTGTTTTCCAGGCACACGAGGGCGAGCGAATAACGCAGCTCGTCGTCATCCGGATACTGCTGAACAAGGCTGGAAAACTGCACCTTGGCGTCTTCCATGCGGTTCTGCTCCACCAGCATGCGCGCATAGGTCAGGCGCAGACGCTTGTCGTCCGGGTATTTCTTGATGCTTTTTTCCAGCAGCGGGATCGCTTCCTTGCCGCGGTCCATGCTTTGCAGCAAGCGGGCGCGAAGCAGGATCGGCGCCACTTCGCCTTCACCCGGTGGGTTGTCTTCGAGCAGTTTCAGCGAGGCGGCACTGTCGCCTTCCTGTTGAAGCAAGAGTGCTTTGCCGAAAATTAGCTGACCATTTTTCGGGTACTTCGCCAACAGGCGGTCGAAGCTGGTAATCAGCCCCTTGCGCGTAGTGGAATCGGTTTCCGATGCCGACAGCGCGAGGAAGTCAAAATGCGTGTCGCCCTGACCCTGAAGGACTTTCTCCATATAGCGCATGGAATCGTCGTAGCGCCCGGCCCGCGCCAGCTGGATGGCTGCCGCGCGCTGTGCCTCGAGATTGCCTGGATCGTTTTTCGCCCAGATCATCGACGTGTCGAGAGCGGCCTGATCGGCGCCCAGGTACTCGGCGATGCGGAAGGCGCGCTCGGATATCCCCGGATCCTGGGTCTGGATCGCCTGGGTCACGTAGTTGTCCAGCGCGATGTCGAAGCGGTTGCGCTGGCCGGCAAGCTCGGCGGTCAACAGGCTGACGACGGTGTCCTGAGTAAACGAGCCATACACCTGAGGTTTGGCCTCGGGCGCGGGCGGCGCTTCTTTCGCCGGAACGGACGGCTCCATAGAAACGGAGGCCGTAGACTGGCAGCCACTCAGAGCGACAAGGGCAAGGAACAGCGCGGAGGATTTATTCATATAGAAGAGGGGCGGCTTACCTGCGGTTTGGAAGCATCATGACACAAGGCCGGGAGCAAACCCACAGCCCGCGCGAAATCTGGATACGCTCGATCTACAGCCTGAGCGCGGACATTTTGTCGCAGGCCAGAGCCGGTGATACGCAACCTGTATAGGGACAATCGTGCGCTGCGGACGTTCTGAATGTATTGCGGTGGTTGTCCTGAATCTACCGAAGTAGGACAATTGCCGGCTTCACGTCACCATCTGCGACCTTAATGGCCTTTCTTGCTCTGGGTATCAACCATAAGACTGCTTCAGTCGATGTCCGCGAGCGCGTGGCATTTACGCCTGAACAGCTGGTTGAGGCGCTGCAGCAGCTCTGTCGTCTGACTCGCAGCCGTGAAGCGGCCATTCTCTCTACCTGCAATCGCAGCGAACTGTATATCGAACAGGATCAACTGACTGCCGACGTCGTATTGCGCTGGCTGGCGGATTATCACCACCTGAACGTCGATGAACTTCGCGCCAGTGCCTATGTGTATGAGGACGACGCAGCGGTGCGTCACATGATGCGCGTGGCGTCGGGGCTGGATTCGCTGGTACTGGGCGAGCCGCAGATCCTCGGCCAGATGAAATCGGCTTATGCCGTTGCCCGGGAGGCTGGCACGGTCGGCCCCTTGCTCGGGCGGCTGTTTCAGGCCACCTTCAGCGCTGCGAAACAGGTGCGCACCGACACGGCCATCGGCGAGAACCCGGTGTCCGTCGCCTTTGCGGCCGTCAGCCTGGCCAAGCAGATTTTCAGCGACCTGCAGCGCAGTCAGGCGCTTCTCATCGGGGCGGGGGAGACCATCACCCTGGTCGCGCGCCACCTCCATGATCTCGGGGTCAAGCGTATTGTCGTTGCCAACCGCACGCTCGAGCGCGCGAACATTCTCGCCGAGCAGTTCGGTGCCCATGCCGTGCTACTGGCTGACATCCCGGCCGAGCTGGTCAACAGCGACATCGTCATCAGCTCGACGGCCAGTCAGTTGCCGATTCTGGGCAAGGGTGCCGTTGAAAGCGCGCTGAAGCTGCGTAAGCACAAGCCGATCTTCATGGTCGACATCGCCGTGCCGCGCGATATCGAACCCGAAGTTGGAGAGCTGGACGACGTCTACCTCTACACCGTGGACGATCTGCACGAAGTCGTCGCTGAAAACCTCAAGAGTCGCCAGGGTGCGGCGCAGGCGGCCGAAGAGCTGGTCAGTGTGGGCGTAGACGACTTCATGTCTCGCCTGCGCGAGCTGGCGGCGGTTGACGTGCTCAAGGCGTATCGTCAGCAGAGCGAACGCCTGCGTGACGAAGAATTGCAGAAGGCCCAGCGCATGCTCGCCAATGGCAGCAACGCCGAGGATGTATTGATGGCGCTGGCACGTGGCCTGACGAACAAAATGATGCACGCTCCCAGCGTGCAACTCAAAAAGCTCTCCGCTGAAGGCCGCGTTGATGCGCTGGCCATGGCCCAGGAACTCTTTGCCCTCAACGAGGGCTTCACGGATAAATCCCCGCGATGAAAGCTTCACTGCTTAATAAGCTGGACGTGTTCAGCGACCGTTTCGAGGAATTGACCGCGCTGCTTGGCGATGGCGAAGTCATCTCCGACCAGACCAAATTTCGCGCGTATTCCCGTGAGTACGCCGAAGTCGAGCCCGTGATCCAGGTGTACCGACAACTGCAGAAAGTGCAGGCCGACCTCGAGGGCGCGCAGGCGCTGCTCAAGGACAGCGACCCCGACATGCGTGAAATGGCCGTAGAGGAAGTGCGCGAAGCCAAGGATCAGTTACTGGTGCTTGAGGCTGACCTGCAGAAAATGCTGCTGCCCAAAGACCCGAACGATGGCCGCAACGTGTTTCTGGAAATCCGCGCCGGCACCGGTGGCGACGAAGCCGCTATCTTTGCCGGCGACCTGTTTCGCATGTATTCCCGCTACGCCGAGCGACGTGGCTGGCGTGTCGAGATTTTGTCCGAGAACATCGGCGAGCATGGCGGCTACAAGGAAGTCATTGCGCGGGTCGAAGGCGAGCAGGTCTACGGCAAGCTGAAATTCGAGTCGGGCGTGCATCGCGTTCAGCGAGTGCCGGAAACCGAATCCCAGGGACGCATTCACACGTCTGCGTGTACGGTAGCGGTGTTGCCAGAGCCTGACGAACAGCAGACCATCGAGATCAACCCGTCAGACTTGCGCGTTGATACCTATCGCTCCTCCGGCGCCGGTGGTCAGCACGTCAACAAGACCGATTCGGCCATCCGCATTACGCACTTGCCGTCCGGCATCGTGGTGGAATGCCAGGAAGAACGTTCGCAGCACAAAAACCGTGCGCGGGCGATGTCCTGGCTGTCGGCCAAGCTCAATGATCAGCAGACCGCTGCAGCGGCCAACGCCATCGCCAGCGAGCGCAAATTGCTGGTAGGTTCCGGGGATCGCTCGGAACGCATTCGTACTTACAATTTCCCACAGGGGCGAGTCACGGATCACCGCGTGAACCTGACGCTCTATTCCCTTGATGAAGTTCTGGCCGGCGGGGTCGATGCAGTGATAGAACCGTTACTTGCCGAGTATCAGGCAGATCAACTTGCGGCACTGGGTGATTAAATGACCATCATCGCCAGCTTGTTAAGAAGCGCCGAGTTGCCGGATTCTCCGACAGCGCGTCTGGATGCAGAATTGTTGCTGGCCGCTGCCCTGGGCAAGCCACGCAGCTTTTTGCACACCTGGCCCGAGCGTATTGTCAGCACCGAAGCGGCGCACGCTTTCGACGGCTATCTCAAGCGTCGTCGAACCGGTGAACCCGTCGCGTACATCCTGGGCCTGCAAGGGTTCTGGAACATCGACCTGGAAGTCGCGCCCCATACGCTCATCCCGCGGCCCGAAACCGAGATGCTGGTGGAAACCGCGCTGGAGCTTTTGCCCGGTGCGATTCCTCACACACTGCTCGATCTCGGCACTGGCACCGGTGCCATCGCGCTGTCGCTGGCCAAGGATCGTCCGCAGTGGAGCGTCACGGCGGTGGATCGCGTTGAAGACGCGGTCGAGCTTGCCGAACGCAACCGCCAGCGCCTGCATCTGGATAACGCCAAGGTCTTGCACAGTCACTGGTTCAGTGCCGTCGAGGGGCAGCGTTTCGACCTGATCCTGAGCAATCCCCCGTACATTGCCTCCGACGACCCTCATCTGGCCGAAGGTGACGTGCGCTTCGAGCCAAGCAGCGCGTTGGTCTCCGGCGCCGATGGCCTGGACGATTTGCGCCTGATCGTGTCGCAAGCGCCCGCACACCTTGAAGCGGGCGGCTGGCTCTTGTTGGAGCATGGTTACGATCAAGGCGCGGCGGTGCGCGAGCTGTTGCTTGAGCACGGATTTGAAGAGATCAAGACCCGCCGCGACCTGGGCGACCACGAGCGCATTACCTTCGGGCGAGTGCCGTGCTGACGGACGAGGAACTGCTGCGCTACAGCCGGCAGATCCTTCTGCAACAGGTCGACATCGACGGCCAGCTGCGCCTCAAACAGAGCCGCGTTTTGATTGTCGGCCTCGGCGGACTGGGTTCGCCTGTAGCGTTGTATCTGGCGGCGGCCGGCGTCGGAGCATTGCATCTGGCTGATTTCGACAGTGTCGATCTGACCAACCTGCAACGCCAGATCATTCACGACACCCCGAGCGTGGGTTTAAGCAAAGTCGATTCAGCCATCACCCGGCTCACCGCCATCAATCCGCAGATCACACTGGTGGCCCATCGCGCGGGCCTGGATGCCGACTCACTGGCGGCAGCCGTGGCCGGGGTCGATCTGGTGCTGGACTGCTCGGACAATTTCTCGACGCGCGAGGCGGTCAATGCGGCCTGCGTCGCCGCCTGCAAACCGCTGGTCAGCGGCGCTGCAATTCGCCTGGAAGCGCAACTGTCGGTGTTCGACCCGCGCCGTCCAGAGAGCCCTTGTTACCACTGCCTGTACGGGCATGGCAGCGAAACCGAATTGACCTGCAGCGAAGCCGGCGTGATCGGCCCTTTGGTGGGGCTGGTGGGCAGTTTGCAGGCCCTTGAGGCCCTCAAGCTGCTGGCCGGATTCGGCGAGCCGATGGTCGGACGACTGCTGCTGATCGATGCATTGAGCACGCGATTCCGCGAGTTGAAAGTCAAACGCGATCCGGGCTGCAGCGTGTGCGGTACCGGCCCTCGAGCTGCCGTCGAGCATGAATAGAGACAGCGATGCGCCGGTGGCGGTGTTTGATTCCGGCGTCGGCGGGTTGTCGGTGCTGGCGGAAATACAGCAGTTGCTGCCACGGGAATCGCTGCTCTATCTCGCCGATTGCGGCCACATCCCCTATGGCGAGAAAACCCCCGAATTCATTCGCGAACGTTGCGTAACGATTGCTGACTTCTTCCACCGTCAACGCGCCAAGGCGCTGGTGATCGCTTGCAATACGGCAACGGTGGCCGGTATCGCTGACTTGCGCCTCCGCTACCCTGACTGGCCGCTGGTGGGCATGGAGCCTGCGGTCAAACCTGCGGCCGCGGCGACGCGAACCGGTGTCGTCGGTGTGCTGGCAACTACGGGCACCTTGCAGAGCGCTAAATTCGCCGCATTGCTCGATCGCTTCGCAGCCGATGTACAAGTCATCACGCAACCTTGTCCGGGACTGGTGGAGTTGATCGAAACGGGCGACCTGGTCAGCCCGACGATTCGGCAACTGTTGCAGAGTTACGTCGCGCCGTTACTCGCTGCAGGCTGCGACACCATCATTCTGGGCTGCACCCATTACCCGTTTCTCAAGCCATTGCTGCGGGAAATGATTCCTGCGTCCATCACACTGATCGACACCGGCGCTGCTGTAGCCCGGCAGTTGCAGCGGTTATTGGGCGAGCGCGAGCTGTTGGCGAACGGTCATCCTCAGACCACGCAGTTCTGGACGACCGGCGATCCAGAAGATTTCAGAAACGTCCTACGCGTGCTTTGTAACAACTCCGACAATGTGCGAAGCTTCGTTTCGTGAAAAAAACGTGAATAGCTTCGGCTGTGGGTGAACTAAAGTTCAGCTGCCGGCTTCTACAGCACTTCTGTCGATATAAAAAATTTCTAACTGCTTTCGAAAAATAGGATGTTTCAGATGAAGCGACTGTTTTGTTTGGCTGCGATTGCGGCTGCTCTGTTGGGGCAAAGCGCAATGGCTCAAGCTGATGGGGTCGAGTTTTCCGTAGGACAAACTGGCGAATCCACCATGACTTATCGTCTGGGTGCGCAGTTTGATTGGGATAAAAGCTGGTGGCAAACCGGTGTCGGTCGCCTGACCGGCTATTGGAGCGGCGCCTATACATACTGGGAAGGCGACAAGAACTCCAGCAACAACAGCCTGTCGTTCTCCCCGGTATTCGTTTATGAGTTCTCGGGTGAGAGCGTCAAGCCTTACATCGAAGCGGGTATCGGCGCCGCTGTGTTCCAGCGCACCGAAGTGGAAGGTAACAAGCTGGGCAGCGCGTTCCAGTTTGAAGACCGTTTGGGTTTTGGTCTGCGCTTTGCCGGTGGACATGAAGTCGGCCTGCGCGCCACTCACTACTCCAACGGCGGCATGACCACCAACAATGACGGCATCGAAAGCTACGCGATTCACTACACGATGCCGTTCTAAGCGCTCGAGTGTTTCATTGCAGGAGCGGGCTTGACCGCAATTGCAACGTACCCTTCGCTTCTTCTCGGCTGAAGCCGGTCCAACCGACGCAGCACATGGTAGGACCGGCTTTAACCGGGAAGGTCAGCCAACGCGGCTGACTCAGGCAAACAGTAATCACAGATACGCCGTCGCAATCCCCTCTCGCTCGGCAATACACTCCGACGCACCCATTTCGAATTCCCTGCAAATCAACGGCCGACGGTCGTAGATCGTGCACATCATCGTGTCGCGATCCAGTGCCGCGCACCAGCCATCGTCCAGGCGCAGCATGACTTCGCCTCCCCAGTCATCGGTGTCGATGTAACGCTCGGGCACGCCGGTGTCGGTGATCAACATGACCTCCAGCTGGCAGCAGCAGGCCGCGCAGGTGGAACACGTGATTGCGGGTTCGGCAGGGAGTTGAAGCGAAGGGATAACGGTCGTCATGGGCGGCAGTTTAAATCACCGCGCAGCGGACCGCGAACCGGCGTGACGAATGCTCACCCATTCTCCTGCGTCTCCGTCTGCCGTTGGGGCAGCGACTTGAACGCTTGCAGGGCGCGTTCGCGGCTGGCTTTCAAATCAACGATGGGCGCGGGATAACCCTCAGCGCTGAACAGGCCGCCCAGCGCGGCGGGGTTATGAATGTCGCGCTTGTTCAGCTCAGCCAGTTCAGGCACCCACTGTTTGATGAATCGGCCCTCAGGGTCGAAGCGCTCCGACTGACTTTGCGGATTGAAGATCCGAAAGTAAGGCGACGCATCGGTGCCGGTTGATGAACTCCACTGCCAGCCGCCGTTATTCGAGGCGAGATCGCCGTCGATCAGGTGCTGCATGAAGAAACGCTCACCTTCACGCCAGTCGATCAGCAGATTCTTGGTCAGGAACATGGCCGAAATCATCCGCAGGCGATTGTGCATCCAGCCTGTCTCAAGCAGCTGACGCATGGCGGCGTCGACAATCGGCAGGCCGGTCCGGCCCTGCTGCCAGGCCTCCAGATCCTCGGGCGAGTTGCGCCATTTCAGCGCTTCGGTTTCCGGGCGGAAGGCGCGATGACGGGAGACACGGGGGAAGCCCACCAGCACGTGCTTGTAAAACTCACGCCAGAGCAGCTCGTTGATCCAGGTGACTGAGCCCGAGTTACCGGTCTCGAACTCGCCATTGTTGCTGCGCAGTGCCGAATGCAGGCACTGGCGCGGGGAAATCACGCCGGCAGCCAGGTACGCAGACAGCTGGCTGGTCCCGGGCTTGGCGGGGAAGTCGCGCTCTTGATCGTAGTAATGCACTTGCTCGTCGGTGAAGCTTTGCAGGCGATCACGCGCCTCATCTTCACCGGCGGGCCAGAGTGAACGCAGGGTATCATTCGGTGCGGCGAAACCCTTGACCGCATCCGGCACGACATCACTTTTGCCGGACAACTTCTGCTGCGCTCTGGGCAGCGCAACCAGCGCCGGCATCGAGTAATGCAAACGGGCGTAACAGACCTTGCGGAATTGCGTGAAAACCTTGAAATACCCGCCGCTCTTGGTGAGCACGCTGCCAGGCTGAAAAAACAGCTGGTCGAGGTGGCGATGAAACAGAACGCCGGCGCCATCGAGTGCCTTCTCAACGTCACAATCGCGTTTGGTCTCGTTGATGCCGTACTCGTCGTTGACGTGCACGCTGTCGATCCCGTGTTGCTGACACAACCCAAGCAACGCCTTGGGCGCCTGCGACCACGTGTCCGCATGGACGATCAGCAAAGGGACATTGAGCGCCGCAAGTGCCTTGCTCAATTCGCGAAGGTTGCGCAGCCAGAAATCGACTTTGCATGGGGCATCGTCATGGCTTTGCCACTGGCCCGGGCTGATCATGTACACGGCAAGCGTCGGGCCCTGTTCCATGGCAGCGCTCAGCGCCGTGTTGTCATGCACACGCAGATCGCTGCGCAGCCATATCAATTGCATAGTTATTCCTTAGATGAGCCCTAGCCGCTGCAAGGCGGCCTGGGCGGTCAAAGGGTCTTCGGCGAGGGACAGGCCGGAGACTTCACCCTCTGCGGCGGATAATTCCGTCGAATGAATGCGCACTGCGGGCCCGACGATCAGCTTCGGGCACTCGATGTTGTGCAGCAGGCGGGGCAGTTGGCCGACGTTCAGAGACTTGCTGGAATACAACAGCACTGCGCGCGGCTTGAGGTACTCACAGGCCAGGGCGAGCTCGCCTGCCGGCAAAGGCCAGTCGAACACTTCCACGGGGCAATCGGCACTGCTGAGCAGCCACGCGGTCAGCCACAGATGCGGCTCGAGCGGCAGATCGGACTGGTTGACCAGCAGCAAGGGCGCGCCGCTGACCTGACGGTTGTTGTGGTAAAGCCGGGCGCCAAACTTGCTGCGCAGCCACGAATAGAAAAACACCCGCTCCAGCTGCGCGCCGAACTGGCCTTGCCAGCGCTGCTCAAGTGACGCCAGCAGCGGCAGTAACAGTTGTTCACAGAGCGTGCGCGGCGGGTACAACGACATGGCGCGGTTGAGTGAATCGTCCAGGCGCCGCTCGGCCAGGGCGCCGATGGCTTCCTGAAGGGTCTGACGAAGAATGTCCCAGTCATTCTCGACATTCGGCGGTGCCGCCTGCTGATCGTCGATCAGTTGCTTGACCTGACTGACCGACACGCCACGGTTAAGCCACGTGAGAATGGTCAGCACGCGGTCCACATGCTCGTTGCTGTAAAGCCTATGGCCCTTGGGCGTGCGGTGCGGAACGATAAGGCCGTATCGGCGTTCCCAGGCGCGCAGGGTCACTGCGTTAACGCCGGTCAGTCGGGCGATTTCGCGAATCGGCAGCCAGCCGTTTTCAAAAGCGTTCGCGGCGTCCTGCGGGTCGCCTTCCGGCGGTTCTTGCTCGGTAGTGGTCATGTTCAAATCGCGTTGCGCAGACTGAGGTTTTCCGGATGTGGCTGCAGATAAACCTGCAGCGCAATGTACGGATCGGGGTGTCGGCGGAAATGATGTTTGAGCAGCGTCAGCGGCACGACCAGAGGCACGATGCCCTGGTGGTACTGATTGATGACGCCCTGGATTTCTTTCTTGTCGGAAGCGCTGAGGGTCTGGCGCAGATAACCGCACAGATGCTGCAGCACGTTGGTGTGGGTACGTCGGGTGGCTGGTTGCTTCAGCGCGCTCATCAGTTGACTGAAATAGCGCGGGGCGATTTCAGCCGGGTCGTTTCGGCCCATGGTGCCCAGTAGATTCCCCAGCGTTTTGTACTGGACCGGATCGTTGGCCATGAGCTGGTATTTATAGCGGGCATGAAACTCGGTCAATGAGCGGCGAGTGATGCCGCTCTTCAGCAGCGTCTGCCAGGCGGCGTAGGCAAACACGCGGGTGATGAAATTCTCCCGCAGAACCGGGTCGTTCAAACGACCGTCTTCTTCGACCGGCAGATCAGGGTGACGCGCGCAGAACGCCTGGGCATAGATGCCGCGTCCACCTGTTTCGAACGGCACGCCGTTATCGCGGTAAACCTTGACGCGTTCCAGGCCACACGACGGCGATTTCTGCATGAAGATGTAGCCGCAGATATCGCTCATCTCCTTGGCCATGTGCTCGCCATAGTCAGCCAGTTGCTCAGTCACATCCATCGCGTGATGAACCGTACCAACCGCCCGAGGATGATCCGTGTCACCCACCAAACGAATGGCTTCGCGAGGGATGCCCATACCAATGGCGACCTCGGGGCACGCCGGCACGAAATCGAAATATTCGGTGAGGGCGCGGGTCAGAAGGTGTGATTCCTTGTGCCCGCCATTGAACCTAACCTCCACACCCATCAGGCAGGCACTGACGCCCAGCTTAGGTTTGGAGGCTTGCTCTGATGAATGACCGAGTACTGCAGACATGACGACCCCTCGAAGAACTTCTTATACAGATTCTTTAGTCTGTACAACTTTGCTCATCATAGGTTTGTGGTTCTGCAAGTCAAATAATTTGTACAAGATCGGAGGCATGAAGCGACAAGTGCTGCGTTTTAGGCGCAGCAAGGGGATGGGTGCGGTAATTTGCGTGTGCTTTACTTCCAGCCCATTTGCCAGGTCTGGTCATTCTGCAACGTCTGCCAAGCCAGCTTCTGACTGCGTTTGGTCATCACTGCTTGCAGTTCGATCTCCAGGACCGTGCCTTCTACATCACAGAACAGCTCGGTGACCAGAAAGTGTTTTTCACGGTTTTGGGGGGCCGCTGCCGTCCATTTCGATAGCAGCAGCTTACGCGGATTGAGTCGATTCATTTGAGGTGTTCCAGCAGACGCCGCGCGGCTTCCTGACCACTCAGCCATGCCCCCTCTACCCGGCCCGACAGGCACCAGTCGCCGCAGACATACAGACCCAGATCGGGATCGGACAACGCGCCGACTTCGCGCCCGCCAGCAGGCCTTGCGTACAGCCAGCGGTGGGCGAGGGTGAACGCCGGGGCTGGCATCGCGCAATTCATCAGCTCGGCAAACGCGCCGTGCAACTGATCGATGACGTCCTCTCTGGTCATGTCCAGATGCTGACGGCTCCAGATGCTGGTGGCGTGCAGAATCCAGGTGTCCATCTGGCTGTCGCGACCGGGTTTGCTGCGATTGCGGGCCAGCCAGTCGATGGGGCTGTCCTGCACGAAGCAGCCTTCGAGGGGCGTGTCCAGCGGGATATCAAACGCCAGAGCGACCGCCCAGGTCGGCTCCATCTTTACGCCCGCCACGACGCTCGCCAGTTTCGGTGCGTCAGCCAGCAGGGTTGTGGCTTGAGGCGCGGGGATGGCGATCACGACCTGACTGAACGGGCCATGGCTTTGGCCGTCGGCGTCCAGCAGATTCCAGTGTTGTTCGCCACGAAAGACTTCGGTGATGCGGCAGGAGAAGGTCACCGGCATGTCGCCGAGCATGGCCCGGGTGATCGCGCTCATGCGCGGCGTGCCGACCCAGCGCACCTGCTCGTCAGGTGACAGGCTGAGTTTTCCGCCATGGAAGTTGTAGAGCAGCGGGGTCCACTCGGCCACATGACCATCGGCCTGCCACTGCTGCACAGCGGAGGCAAAGCGGCGGTCGCGGGCCGTGAAGTACTGCGCGCCCATGTCCAATGCGCCAGCATCGCTGCGTTTGCTGGACATCCGGCCGCCACTGCCGCGGCTCTTGTCGAAAAGGTGAATGCTATGCCCGGCGGCTTGCAACGCCTGGGCGGCGGAGAGTCCGGCGATGCCGGTACCGATGATTGCGATGGGGACAGTCATAGGGGCCTCGTTACCTTGTCTGCACAGACTACGCCTCAGGCAAAAGCTGTACAATGCCGTTTTTCGGTATAAGTTGTCGCCCTGCACACGCAGGACGCGGACCTTTCCAAGGGCTCGCTGACAAGTCTGACGCTTTGCTTCAATCGTTCAACTGCACGATCGGGCTGTCCTAACGAACAGCGAGGGAGTGGATCACGCCAAGGTGACCTAGAGTTGAGTGATCACTCCGCACACGAGCTCATGGCTTGTGAAGAAATAGACTCCGCAATTGCGATGAACGCCACGTAAGGAACTCAGTCATGCACATCTTGCTGACCGGCGGTACAGGCTTGATAGGGCGTCGTTTGTGTAAGCACTGGCTCGCACAGGGCCATCAGTTGACGGTCTTGAGTCGCAAACCCGATGAGGTGGCGCGGCTCTGCGGCGCCAATGTTCGCGGAATTGCACACTTCGATGACATTGGCACTCAACACGTCGATGCGGTGGTCAACTTGGCCGGCGCGCCCATCGCCGACCGCCCCTGGACTCGCAAACGCAAAATACTGCTGTGGGACAGCCGCATTACCCTGACCGAGCAACTCGTCACGTGGCTTGAGCGCCGCGAGCAGAAACCTGACGTACTGATTTCCGGCTCGGCGGTGGGCTGGTATGGCGACGGCGGGGAGCGCGAGCTCGACGAAAATGCGCAACCGGTCAGTGAGGATTTCGCCAGTCGCCTGTGCATTGCCTGGGAAGAGACCGCGCAACGTGCCGAAACCTTGGGCATTCGCGTGGTGCTGGTGCGCACCGGTCTGGTGTTGGCCGATGAAGGCGGCATGCTGCAACGACTGTTGCCGCCATTCAAGATGGGCATGGGCGGGCCGATCGGCAACGGACGCCAATGGATGCCGTGGGTTCACATCGAAGATCAAATCGCCCTGATTGATTTTCTGATGAGTCGGGACGATGGCCGAGGTCCTTATAATGCCTGCGCGCCATCACCGGTTCGCAACCGGGATTTTGCCAAGACCCTTGCGTCCGTGCTGCATCGCCCGTCATTCATGCCGATGCCGGCCGTTGCGCTCCGAGTGCTGCTGGGCGAGCTGTCGATCCTGCTGCTGGGCGGTCAGCGCGCCCGGCCAGACCGTCTCCAGGAGGCGGGTTTCACTTTCCGATTCACTGATCTGCGTGCGGCCCTGGAAAACCTTCTGGGCCGCCACTGACATCAAGGTGTTGCATGACCGATCACGCTTTATTGCTGGTTAACCTGGGTTCGCCAGCGTCCACGTCGGTTGCCGACGTGCGCCGCTACCTCAATCAGTTTCTGATGGACCCTTACGTTATTGACGTGCCGTGGCCAGTGCGTCGCCTGATCGTCTCGCTGATTCTGATCAAGCGCCCGGAGCAGTCGGCCCACGCATACGCCTCGATCTGGTGGGACGAGGGTTCGCCGCTGGTGGTGCTGAGCAAGCGACTTCAGCAGGCCATGGTCAATGAGTGGAAACACGGACCGGTCGAGCTGGCGATGCGTTATGGCGAGCCTTCGATTGAGACCGTGCTCACCCGCCTGGCAGCCCAGGGCATTAAAAAGGTCACCCTGGCGCCGCTGTATCCGCAGTTCGCCGACAGCACCGTGACCACGGTCATCGAAGAAGCCAAACGCGTAGTGCGTGACAAAAAGCTGAACTTCGACTTTTCGTTGTTGAAGCCGTTCTTCAATCAACAGGAATACCTCGACGCCCTGGTGGCGAGCGTGCGGCCGCATTTGCAGCAGAATTACGATCATCTGTTGCTGAGTTTTCACGGCCTGCCCGAGCGGCATATCACCAAGCTCGACCCGACCGGCAATCACTGCTTCAAGAGTGGCAACTGCTGCGAAACGGCGTCTCCAGAAGTTCTGGCGGTTTGCTACCGCGCGCAGTGCATGCGTTCATCGGCAGAGTTCGCCAAGCTGATGGGGATTCCCGATGGCAAGTGGTCGGTGTCGTTTCAGTCGCGACTGGGCCGCGCAAAATGGATCGAACCCTACACCGAGCCGCACTTGGCCGAACTGGCGGCTAAAGGCGTGAAGAAGCTGCTGGTCATGTGCCCGGCGTTTGTCGCGGACTGCATCGAGACGCTGGAAGAGATTGGCGACCGGGGTGCCGAGCAGTTCAGGGAGGCGGGGGGTGAGGAGCTGGTGCTGATTCCATGCCTGAACGACGACCCGAACTGGGCGAAGGCGCTGAATACGCTGTGCGAAAAGGCTCCGGCGATGGTGGTGTAATAACCCGAGCCTAGCTTTAACGTAGATCCCCGTGGGAGCGAGCTTGCTCGCGAATGCGTCTGTTCAAGCGGCATTGATGAACCTGATGCGCCGCCTTCGTGAGCAAGCTCACTCCCACAGTTTCGGCGCCGCAAATCTAAGCTATCCCTACAGAATCCCAAAAAAAGGGGGCATCACGTGAGTGATGCCCCCTTTCATTACGCTTCAGAACTACGGCAACTGATCATCCAGGTGCTTGTTCTTCCACGCGTCATTCCCCGGCAGGATCAGGTTCAGCACAATCGCGGTCACGGCGCACAGCGCGATGCCTTTCATGCCGAAATCGTCAGGGCCGTTGCCGGTGCCGATCAGCACGCCGCCAATGCCGAACACGAGTGTGACGGACACGATCACCAGATTACGCGCTTCGGCCAGATCAACCTTGTGGCGGATCAGCGTGTTCATGCCCACCGCAGCAATCGACCCGAACAGCAGGCACAGAATCCCGCCCATGACCGGCACCGGAATGCTTTGCAGCAACGCGCCGAACTTGCCGATGAAGGCCAGGGTGATGGCGAAAATCGCCGCCCAGGTCATGATCTTCGGGTTGTAGTTCTTGGTCAGCATCACCGCGCCGGTGACTTCGGCGTAGGTGGTGTTGGGCGGGCCACCAAACGCGCCGGCCACGGTGGTTGCAATGCCGTCACCCAGTAGCGTGCGATGCAGGCCAGGCTTTTTCAGGTAATCGCGTCCCGTCACGCTGCCTACCGCAATCACGCCGCCGATGTGCTCGATGGCCGGGGCCAGTGCCACCGGGACGATGAACAGAATCGCCTGCCAGTTGAATTCCGGCGCCGTGAAGTGCGGCAGTGCCAGCCAGGGCGCCGCAGCAATTTTCGCCACATCGACCACACCGAAGTAAAACGACAGCGCAAAACCCACCAGCACGCCGGAGATGATCGGCACCAGGCGGAAGATGCCTTTGCCGAACACCGCAACGATCAACGTCGTCAGCAGCGCCGCCATCGAAATGATGATGGCGGTGTTGTACGGGATCAGTTCTGCTGCGCCATCACCCGTCCGGCCCATCGCCATGTTGGCGGCAATGGGTGCCATCGCCAGACCAATGGAAATGATCACCGGGCCAATCACCACCGGCGGCAGCAGGCGGTCGATGAAGCCGGTGCCTTTGATCTTCACGGCCAGACCCAGGAAGGTGTAGACGAAGCCCGCTGCCATGACGCCGCCCATGGTTGCAGCAAGACCGAACTGGCCCTTGGCGAGAATGATCGGGGTGATGAAGGCAAAGCTGGACGCGAGGAAGACCGGCACCTGACGGCCTGTCACCACCTGAAAACACAGGGTGCCCAAGCCTGCCGTGAACAACGCGACGTTGGGATCGAGGCCGGTGATCAGCGGCATTAATACCAGTGCGCCGAATGCCACGAACAGCATCTGCGCGCCCGACAGGATCGTGCGCCAGAGTGGGTCGTTGAACTCATCCGGCTTCATCAGGCGTCCTTCTGCTTGGTGCCGAAAATCTTGTCACCGGCATCGCCCAGGCCCGGGATGATATAGCCGTGTTCGTTCAGTTGTTGATCGATGGACGCGGTGTAAATGTTGACGTCCGGGTGGGCCTGCTCGACGGTGGCGATGCCTTCCGGCGCAGCCACCAGGACCATGGCGCGGATGTCGCGGCAACCGGCTTTTTTCAGCAGGTCGATGGTGGCAACCATGGAAGCGCCGGTGGCAAGCATCGGGTCGATGATCAGCGCCAGACGCTGGTCGATCTCGGGAGCGAGCTTTTCCAGGTACGTGTGGGCTTCGAGGGTTTCCTCATTGCGTGCGACGCCCACGGCACTGACCTTGGCGCCGGGGATCAGGCTGAGCACACCTTCAAGCATGCCGATGCCCGCCCGCAGGATTGGCACCACGGTAATCTTCTTGCCGGCGATCTTCTCGACCTGAACCGTGCCGGCCCATCCCTGGATGTCGTAGGTTTCCAGCGGCAGATCCTTGGTCGCTTCGTACGTCAGCAGCGCGCCGACTTCTTGAGCCAGTTCACGAAAATTCTTGGTGCTGATATCGGCACGGCGCATCAGGCCGAGCTTGTGGCGGATCAGCGGATGGCGGATCTCACGAATGGGCATAGGGGGAAGGCTCCAGCGGGCGGGCAAAAAAAACGGCTTAGATTAATCTATTCAGCTGTAACTTGTCCTGACGGTTAGGTTCGCGCGTCGAGATTTATGGAACGGCAGTGCAACGTTAGTCCAGAAACACTTGCCCTGATGTCGGCGGATGCGTACCTTTGCCCGCTTTTCCTTACACAGCCCCCTTGGAGAGCGTCATGTCCGCTGATCTCGAGCATATCCGTCAAGTCATGCGCGAGGCTGACTGCCTTTACAACGAGGCCGAAGTCGAAGCCTCCATCGCCCGTGTCGGCGAGCAAATCAATGGCGTGCTGGCCGACCGTAACCCGGTGGTGTTTTGCGTCATGAACGGTGGCCTGATCTTCGCCGGCAAGCTGCTCACTCATCTGAATTTCCCCCTGGAAGCGTCCTACCTGCACGCCACCCGCTATCGCAACGAAACCAGCGGCGGCGACCTGTTCTGGAAAGCCAAGCCTGAAGTCTCGTTCATCGACCGCGATGTGTTAATCATTGACGACATCCTCGACGAAGGCCACACCCTCGGCGCGATCATCGACTTCTGCAAACACGCTGGCGCGCGCGCTGTACACACCGCCGTGCTGATCGACAAGGACCACGACCGCAAGGCGCGGCCTGACCTGAAAGCCGATTTCGTCGGCCTGCCGTGCATCGATCGCTACATCTTCGGTTATGGCATGGACTACAAAGGCTACTGGCGCAACGCGGCCGGGATCTATGCCGTCAAGGGCATGTAAGGCAAGCATCATCATATTGTGGGAGTGAGCTTGCTCGCGAATGCGTCGGGTCATTCGCCATCGGTGCTAACTGACTCACCGCATTCGCGAGCGAGCTCGCTCCCACAAATGCCACATCCAACAACGAAGATTTCGGGTCTTGCAGGGACCGGAGAGTGTGGGGGGCGGCAGGGCTCCACATGCTAGAGTGCCCCCCATTTTTTCGGGAGGTGCCCATGCCGTTATCTGTTCGAAGTACCGCTGCGTTGATGTTGCTGTTGACGCTGCCACTCCCCGCACTCGCCGAACCCATGCACGCGCAATACTTGCCGCCGGACGAATTGTCCGTGCGCGAAGGTGAACCCGAGCAGCAGCAATTGCTGCAGATCACTGAGTATTCGGTGGTGGTGGGCAGCCAGCGTCAGTCCAATCAGCAACCGATTCCTGTCACCTCGCCGCTGATTCTGCGGCTGAAAGGCAAACCCATGAACAAGGGCGCGACGATCGCCGACGTGCTGATCCACTTCGACGGCGAAAGCAAAAGCCTGAAGAAACCGACCTACGACGAGCCTTCGCGCACGCTGACGCTCTACTACCCGGCGACGCAATACCGGGTGTTCGTGGATTTGCTGCGTAACGAAAAGGTCTACTGCCAGTTCCTCAGCTATGCCAACGGTCACGTCTGGGCCGACCTGCACACCGGCAGCGTACGCGCGCGTTGAGCCCGCGACCGGGCGGGGGGTAAACTGCCCGCCCGTGAAATGTCCGCAAGTCAGTTGGAGTCAGCAATGCGTAAAGATAAGAAGCAGGTGATTGGCGATGAAATCGGCGACGCCCAGATCAAGCTGTTCCTGGATTTCGAACCGGTCGATGCCACGTCGCCGTCGCTGCACAAGCTGATCAAGGCCTACCGTGGCCTGCGCATCGATGACTTCGGACGTTTTCTGACGTTCTTCAAGGAGGCCGGTTACGACCTCGACGGCAAAGACGAGCACGGCAATGACTTCGTTACCCTGATCAGGGATCAACGTAACGCCGATGAATACATCGAATTGATCGAGAAGGCGAAAGGCTGAATCGCGCAATTTCCGGGCGCCATCCTTCGGCGCCCGATGCTCCCTTCGTACGAGAGCAGCCGCCTGCTCCCGCGCCGTAACCACGCAATCGAAAGACCCTTCCTACTGCATGCCTCGGCGTTTGCGACTACCGAAAGCGGCACGCTGCATCATACTCAGCCCTGTGACGAAGTTCACAGAACCGCGAGCAGGACGCTCGCATTGATGAATGAAGGGAATTCATGACATGAAAAACGTAAAGACTTGCTTTACCCGCACCATCGCCGCCATCGCAATGATGGTCGCAGCAGCATCCGCTCAGGCGGCTTACCCCAAAAAAATTCAGCTCAACATGGAAATGTGGAATCAGACAGGCATCGACCTCGCGCTGGTATGGGCCAGCTGGGCCAAACCCAATGCTGATTACACCGGTTATGGCTTTGCGGCTGACGCACCCACCGCGTCTGTGTCCATCCCGCTGAAGAACCCGCGCAATGATTCTGCGAGTTTCCGCGTGAGCGGGCAGGGCAAAATCTGCGAGTTCACGGCAGCGCACGCAGTCACGTTCAGTTGGGTCTCGATCACCCCGGCGCCGGAGAAATCCGCAACGGGCAAATCGATCGGGACCGTACCGGCAGAGTGCACCGCATCGGTGACCAAAGGCACAAACTCGATGCAGGCGTATTCCGTCCGATTCGTGATGAAGTGATGTTGAAGCTGCGAAACTGCTTTCCGGCCCAAGCCGGTACCTTAGTGCAAAAAGAAAACCCCGCCTGATAGGGCGGGGTTTTCCATTAGAGCTTTTTTTGGAGCAACCCAACGATCAGGCGAAAGTGGCTGTTTCGCTGTTCGGCACCAGGTCCAGGCTGGCATCGCTCTGAGCGCTGATGCGTTGGTACAGCTGCGCATCGGTTTCCAGGGCCTTTTCGCGAGCCGGGAAGATCTCGTTCAGCTTGGTGGCCCACTCGGTGCGGGCTTTGTCCGGGAAGCAACGCTCGATCAGATCCAGCATGATCGAAACCGTCACCGAAGCGCCCGGCGAGGCGCCCAACAGTGCGGCAAGGGAACCGTCCTTCGCCGACACCAGCTCAGTCCCGAACTGCAAAACGCCGCCTTTTTTCGGGTCCTTTTTGATGATCTGTACGCGTTGACCGGCCACTTCCAGACGCCAGTCTTCGGCTTTCGCCTCCGGGTAGAAACGGCGCAGAGCATCGAGCCGCTGTTCCATCGACTGCCGCACTTCGCTGATCAGGTACTTGGTCAGGTCCATGTTGTCGCGGGCCACCGCCAGCATCGGCGCGATGTTGGCCGCTCGGATCGACAGCGGCAGGTCCAGCAGCGAACCGTGCTTGAGAAACTTGGTGGTGAAGCCGGCGTAAGGACCGAATAGCAGGGACTTTTTGCCGTCGACGACGCGGGTGTCCAGGTGCGGCACCGACATCGGTGGCGAACCCACCGCTGCCTGGCTGTACACCTTGGCCTGGTGGCGCTTGACCACTTCAGGGTTGTCGCAACGCAGCCACTGGCCGCTCACCGGGAAGCCGCCGAAGCCCTTGCCTTCTTCAATGCCAGACATCTGCAGCAACGGCAGTGCCGCGCCACCCGCGCCCAGAAACACGAATTTGGCGTCGATGTCGCGGGTGCTGCCGTTGTTTACGTCCTTGATGGTAACGGTCCAGCCGTCACCCTCGCGGCTCAGGTCGGTGACGCGTTTGCAGTATTTGACCTGCGCATCGGGCGCCGTTGCCAGGTGCTTGAGCAGCATGTTGGTCAAGTTGCCGAAGTTGACGTCGGTGCCATGCATGACCCGGGTCGCGGCGATGGGCTCATCGGCGGGACGGCCGGGCATCATCAGCGGCATCCATTCAGCCAGTTTGCTTTTGTCTTCGGTGTATTCCATCGAGGAGAAGGCATGGTGGGTGCGCAGCGCTTCGTAACGCTTCTTCAGGTACGCCATGCCTTTTTCGCCCTGAACGAAGCTCAGGTGCGGAACCGGCGTGATGAACGAACGGGAGGAGCCGAACGTGCCTTTGCGCGCCAGGTAGGCCCAGAACTGCCTGGAGACCTCGAACTGGGTGTTGATGTGAATCGCTTTTTTGGTGTCGATCGAGCCATCGGCCGCTTCCGGCGTGTAGTTCAGCTCGCACAGCCCGGCGTGGCCGGTGCCTGCGTTGTTCCAGGGGTTGGAGCTCTCTGCCGCACCGGAATCCATCAGCTCGACGACTTCAATCTTGAGGTTCGGGTCCAGCTCTTTGAGCAGTACGGCAAGGGTGGCACTCATGATGCCCGCCCCGACCAGCACTACGTCGACTGCTTCGTTATGCGCCATTAACGCGTCTCCAAAATCTGCAGCACCAAATTGACGGCATGCGTTCCCGTAGTCAGTCGCCGGGTTCGGGCGGCGCGGTGTTCGCGCAGTGCCTCGTTCAACCCGGCCGGGATCGCCATGTCCGATTCTTCGCAATTTTTTGCATCTTCAGCGGACGCCACCGAACGAGCCTGGTTGATGCTTTTATAAGGGAAGCATGAACGCATTTTTCGGCCCGTACAGCCATTCGACTATCGTCAAGACGTCCGGTTGTGCAACCAAATCCGTAGCGGACAGGCTTCAGGCTCTTTTGACGGAGACAGCGTTGCGGTCGGTCCTTTGCAAGGGGGCTGGGTCAGACGCTAACGGTGCATTTACAAACGCGAAACTATTCATTTGCTTGCCACACTCTTGTGAAGTTGTGAAAACCCGTTTTTTTCACGCTCTTTTGGAGACGCGACCTCAAAAAGGGCTGCGCGATGGCAGCTCTGCAGATCAGGTTCATACGCGATGTGAGGCAAGAACTGGCGAAGGACGTTCGGATTAATCGACGATCCGGCGTCTGCGCTGCGGCCACATCGGGCTGCACATGTCTGTGTGGAAGGCTCTCTGTGGGCGATACGGAGGAATCGATAGTGGCTATCGACGATGCTGCGAGGCCCGATCAGGAGACGTCCTTATAATCGGGGGAAGATTATAGCGATGAAACGGGCAGAAATGATCCAGGAAAAATGACTTTTATTCGTCTTTCGGTCAGATGCTGAGCATATGTCGGGCGGTAATCGCACGTGACCGGGGAGTCACTCGGGCGCTGGCGGGGAGTGGGCGCTGCAGCCAGCACAGCTTTGCCTCGTGGACTTCGACCCAGCCCTGACCACAGGGCGTTTCGGCGCAGTGCTTGAACGCCAGGCAGATGCCCTGCTGGTCCAGACGTGCATAGTGACGATGACGGCGGCGCAACGAGAACAGCGACCAAAGAAAGTCCATGGCAGGACTCCTTGCTGGAGAGTTGAAAAAAGTATGGCCGGCGGGCATGACATCGCTGTGACGTTGCGATTGCGCAATTGTGTTGATTTCGAGCAGGTGAGCCATCGCGCGCCCTCGCCGGAACCGGCGCGATGGCACTCTGTCGTATCTTTACCCTAGTGAGCGGCCTTGGGAGGTCGCTATACTGCGGCACATTTTGTGCCTTGGCCCATGGAGAAATGAGCATGTTGCGTCGCGTTCTGTTCGGTTTGCTTGCCGCTGGCAGTCTGACCCTGGCGGGCTGTGCCCACAGCCCGCAATCCCTCACCCCGGAACCCAAGCTGAACGCTCAACTCGCACCGGTCGGTCACGGTCAGCAAGTGGTCGTTCGGGTAGTTGACGGTCGTCAGTCGCAGACGCTGGGCACCCGCGGTGGCCTGTACCCGGAAACCAGCTCGATCACGGTCAACGGCCAGCAGTTGTTGCCAAGGTTGCAGGCCCAGGCTGAAGCGGGCGTGCGGTTGCTCGGTTTCACGCCCGTGCCGAACGGTAGTGGTCCGCAGTTGACCGTTACCCTGGCCGACCTGAAGTATCAGTCGCCGAAAGAAGGCCTGTACGTCACCGAAGCCAACATCAGTTCCACGTTCCGCGCTGACGTTCAGAATGGCGGTCGTAACTACAGCGGCCGTTACGCGGCTTCGATGGATCAACGTTTTGGCATGGCGCCGAATGAAGAGACCAACACCAAATTGATCAGCGACGTACTCAGCGACGCGCTGACTCGCCTGTTCCAGGATCAGACGATTGGCCGCACCCTGGGCCAATAAGCTTAACGCCTGGTTCTGATGTGCAAAAAAGCCCCGGTTTCGCGAGAAGCCGGGGCTTTTTTCATTCAGCGGGGTCGCTCGGGATTCGCAATGCCGGAGGGTCAAGCCGCCTGATAGAAGTCCAGAAAACTGAAACCGGTCTGCAGATCCATTTCCGGCAGATCGTATGCGCATGACCGCCAAGTGCGCAATACACCAGCCAATGCCTGTCCTGGACGTTGAACGCCAGTGCGTCGATCAATGCTTCCTGTTCGTCGCTGGGGGCGATGAGGTAAAGGCGGTCCTGGTTGTGGGCGTGCAGCATGACGCTCTCCGTGGCGGTGGGTCGGTTTGAGGTCCCACACAGTGCCCGGTTCAGGTGACGTTAAGGTGACAGCGACTAGTGTGAGCGGCAGATCCAAACTGAGTCTGCGGCGCCCATTAATCCGGCGTCATCGAGGCACCATGTCGCTTATCCATCACGCCCCCGGTCTCGCCATCAACCTCTGCGCCTTGCTTGCCGCCGGCCCCGGCATCTGGCTGCTGCACACCACACGCACTCGGGAGCAGCGAGAGATGGCCCATTTGCACCATCTCACCGAACAAGCCCCGATCGACGAACCCATGCACCTGATGGATGTACCCACCTTGCGCATGATCCGCCTGAGCTACCGCTTCGGCACTGCGTGTCTGGCGTTCGCGCTGCTGTTGTCGTGGGTGAGCACAAAGCTGTGATCGTTTAGAAAGCCAGCGTCACCCGCGCATTCAACGTCTGATCCGACGCATCGCTGCTTACCTGTCCGTTGTAACTCAGCCCGACACTCAACGTGTCGCTCAAACCCAGATCGACACCCGCGCCCAGCACCGCTGCGTTGCGGGCAATCGGTGCGCCGGAGAGCTCGAAAGTGTCGCCGCCGCTGAAGGCCGCGCGGCTCTCTGGCGTCACGTCGCCGTAGGCACGACGCCAGCCCAGTGTCGCGTTGGGTTTGATCGCGACGCTGCCCGCATTCAAGCGAGTGGCGGCACGCAGGCCGAGGGTGCTGAAGGTGATGTTGTTGTCCTGAGACTTGTTCTCCAGCCTGATCGCGTTGCTGTTCTCGTCGAAGGAATCGGTGTCCAGTCGCACATGCGCGAGGTTGGCGAAGGGCTCAAGTTGCGCATTGCCCAGTTCGATGGCGTAACCCAGTTCGCCAAACACCTGATTGGTCGCCGCGTTGTAATCTTCCTTGAAACGCTCGGAAGCACCCGGCAAGTCCAGCGTGCGCTTGGCCGTCAGCTCGTGCCAGGTGCGGACCGCGCCGAGGCGCAGACCCAGTTGGCCCCACTTGGCGCCCGCATAGACGCCCAGATGGTAGTTGTCGCTGTCAGTGGAGCCGGAGGCATGGCGCAGGTCGAAGCTGCTGTTGCTGAAACCGGCCAGCGCACCCACGCGCCAGGTCTCGTCGAGCGGCACGTCAGCGCCGAACAGCACGCCGCTGGTGTGCGTGTCGAGGCCCGACACATCACCGGTGCTGTCGGTTTTGCCGGTCGCGCCGATGGCTTGAGTCCACACCACGCCACGGGAATCATCTCCTGGGAGGGTCTGTGTCGTGCTGCCCAGTGCCGCTGCCGACTGCGCTTGCTGCAAACGATCGTTCACCGCGTTGCGCACTAATCGGCTGTCTTCGATCAGTGCGGATTGGGTCGACGCATGCAGCTCGTTGGACAGCGCCTTGAACGTGGCCTGCGCGGTCGACGCGTCGTCCTGCACCACCTGACGCCAGAGCGCGTTGCCTGCCCCGGCGCTGTCCAGCCCTTGAGCGACGGCTCGGGCATTGCGGGTCGTCGCCAGGCTGGCGAAGGTTTGTGCGTTACGATCCAGCGTCAGCCCGACATCGGTCGCCGTGTAGCTCAGCGTCGGGGTGAGGAAGGCGTAGTTGGTTTGCACGTTGGCAAACGCACCAGTGACGCCACCGGCTGCCGAGAGAATCGAGTAACGGCTGGCGGCCAGCCAGTTACCGCCTTCAACCAGCGAAAGCGTACTGTTGTTGAGCGTCGCGCGGCCGCTGGCGACGATACGATCGGCATTGCCGTTGGCGTCCGATTCGACTTGATAGACCGAGCCCTGAGCAAGGTTGACGTCGCCGTTGACGTTCAGTTGCCCGACCGAGTTACCCGGTGCAACCACGCCGCCCTGAGCGACATTGATGCCGCCAACGGTGCCGTTGCCACCCAGCGTTGCGCCTTGCTGCACGCTGACGATGGAGTTGCCCAGGTTACCGTTGACCGCCAGCCGACCCGCTTGCACCGTCGTGGCGCCGGACAGGCTGTTGTTGCCGGTCAGGTTCAGCGAGCCGACGCCACGTTTGATCAACGCACCGTTGCCCGTGAGAGTATTGGAGAGGGTGTCGTTGGTTGACTGATCGACGACCAGCGTCCCGTTGTCGGTGATCGTTCCGCTACCGAACGCCTTGGCATGGCCGGTCAGCACGCCACCGTTGATCACCGTGCCGCCCGAGTAACTGTTGTTGCCGGTCAGCATCAGGTTGCCGCTGCCGTTCTTGATCAGCGCGCCGCTGCCGCTGATGTCGTTGCGCCAGGCATCAACGGCGTTATAGCCGCCGAGGCTGGCGTTCATGTTGACCGTCACGTTGGAATTGAACGCCGCATAACCATCCCCCGCTGCGAACAGGTTCAGACGGCCGTAGCCGCCTGACTGATCGATCACCGCATAGCCGGACGAAATCTCGGTGGTCGCCAGTATCTCGCGGCGCTGACTGGCGTCCAGGTACGGGAAGCGGGTTTCCAGCAACACTTCGGCGTTGGTCGGCACCACGGCGGCCAGGTTGGTCGGGCCCACCGGATCGAAGCCGTAGGTCATGCGCGAAGTGAACAGCGCCTTGTCCTGAGCGTGTTGAGACGTGCGATCTGTCGCCGGGTCGATGGTGGCCATGCAATTGTTGACGTCACCGCCGCACTGCGCCGTGAAATAGGTCAGGGCCTGTGCGCGAGCATCGGCGCGCAGTTGCGAGTTGGCCGGATTGGAGAGGTTGTCGATGGCGAAATAGGATGCGGTGATGCGCCCGCCCATCACGTCGAACGGCGAATGCATGCCGGCTTCAATGCGGTTGTCGCCAATTTCCGAGGCGCGCAGCATCAACTCGCTGAAACGCTCGGGAATGGCGTACGCCAGTGCGTAGGAAGACAGGTACGCGGCATTGGTATGGCCGCTGGGGAAACCCGAGTCGCTGGCCGGCGTGGTGCTTTCTGCCGGGCGCAGGGAAGGCGCCACCACGAAGGCCAGACTCTGACCGTCCAGACTCTGCCGCCATGGTCGCGGATATAAATAGTGGGATTTGGCCGGCGTGGTCGAGGCGTCGTTGCGTACGGCGCTGACAAGGTCTACGACTTTGCCCAGCGCCGAAGACGAACTGCCTGCGCCGTTGCCTTTGTCGTCGTATTTGACGGTTCTATTGCTGTCGTCGAACTGCGTGATGGTCGTGAAGGCGCCGGCACCTGCCTTATAGGCGGCGCTCAACGAGCCGAGGCCGCTGATGGCGCTGTAGCTCTGGTCACGGCGGTCATCGAAGTAGGCAGCGGTTTCCTGCGCGAGGGTCCGGGCGTTGGCGCGGTCGACCACGATTTGCAGGTTGCGCCTTAGCAGACTCTGACCCAGGGCGGTCGGTGTGCCCGTGTCCCAGGTCGCGCCGGTTGTCCACAAGGTGTCGAATCCGGAAAGGAGGTCAACGCCGTTGAGGGTGTCGTCTCCCGCACGGCTCGCCGCCTGAACCGACACGGCGAGCATTGACAGTGCCAGGGAGGACACCATGACACGGGCAACCTGATTGCTGGATCGCATAGCGTACGCCTTCACTCGTTTGGATAGGCGACGACCTTAACGAGCGAGTCTTACGCTTGAGTGTGTCAGCAGTGACACATTTGTGAAGGCCGGTCTCGGCAACAACGGAGGGCGCACAACAAAAAACGGCGCTTCGAGAGCGCCGTTTTCGTTGAAGAGACGGGGGCCTTAAAGCGGCAAGCCCGCCTTCACCCGGTACTGATTGCGTACCGGCATGGCGTATTGCTGAATCAGAAACGGACGGTGCTCGGCGGGGCAGCCATTGAGTCGGCGCTGCCATTCATCCTCCGCACGTTCCAGCTCGTCCGTCGGGAACACCTCGGCGGCCTTCGGCACCTTGAGTTCGGGCTCGGCGTCGGCCCACTGCGCATACGCCAGGTAATGCACCGGGAACAGTCGATAGCCGCCGAGGATCTGTCGGTCCATTTCGATAGCCAGCAGTTTGGTGTCCTCGAACAGCTCGGTGATCGGCGGGGCAAAGTTCACGTGCACGCGGCCTTTATAGCCGGTGATCCCCAACGCAATGCTGACATCGTCCTCGCCCGGCACTTTGGTGTAACTGCCGGTGGTGGCGCGGATGTACAGCTCCCGCGCCTTGGCGTGATCGCACGGGTCGTATTCATAGCTGATCGAGACTGGCGTCAGGTTCAACGATTGGATGACTTCGCCAAACGGCTCGTCCTTGCGGCTCATGTGGAACATCTTGAGGATGGCCGATTCGGTGCGGTCGTCGCCGTCTTTGGCGCGGCCTTCGGCCTGGGCGATCCAGATCGACTGGCAGTCATTGCGGATGGAGTGGTTGATGTACGCCGACAGCAACTGGTAGGCCGCCATCTTCTCCCGTCGCCCGATGATCGAGCGGTGCACGATGAAGCTTTTGTTCAGGCGCATCAGGTCGCTGACAAAAGGCTTCTGCAGCAGGTTGTCGCCAATGGCAATGCGTGGTGTCGGCAGACCCGCGTGATAGACCGCGTAATTGACGAAGGCCGGGTCCATCACGATGTCGCGGTGATTGGCCAGAAACAGGTACGCCACCCCGGACTTGAACTGCTCGACGCCGGTGTAGGTCACACCGTCAGTGGCGCGTTCGATGGTGTGATCGACGTAATGTTCGACCTTGTCCTGCAGGGCCGCGACAGTGTCGATACCGGCGAACTGGCGACGCAGCTTGCGCGCGATGGCCGGCTGCAGAATCCAGCCGAGGGAGCCGGCCAGACGCGGAAATCGGAAATGCGTGAGGATCGCGAGGAACGCCTTGTCACCCAGCAGCCGATCAAGCACGGCTTTTACTTCGGTGTCGTCGTATGGTCGGATGGCATCGAATTCGCCCATCATGCTCTCTTGTCGGAAACGGCTAAGGTAAAGGAGGTCGAGTCCGGTGCCGCAGCGAGTCACGACACCGCAGGCGTGGTGCCTGGGCGGCGGCCGCTCGATAAAGCGGCTTCGCTGAAGATGTCGACTCAGGCTGGTGCCCGGATGCTGAGGAATAAAGCTCGACCGGCAAACAAGTCGGCGATTATACGCAAAACTGTGCCCGGAGACTGCGATGCAGGAAATACAGGATTACGACTGCCCTTATTGCGGCGAAGCGGTGGAGGCGGTGCTGGATATCTCCGGCGGCGATCAGACCTACATTGAGGACTGCCCCGTCTGCTGCCGGCCGATCATCTTCAGTCTGCAGACCGACGGGGAAGAGTGGGCGCTGGACGTCCGCAGCGAGAACGAGTGATGCGCAAGATTTACGAACCCGAACACCTGATGGAAGGCGAGCTGCTGCAGTCCATGCTGGCCAGCGAAGGCATCGAGTCCCACATCACCGGGCGTCATCTGTTGGGCGCTGTTGGGGATTTACCGGCGTTCGGGTTGCTGGGCCTCACGGTCGAGGATGACCAGGCCGAGCGCGCGCGTCTGTTGATCACCGAGTACAATGCCGCCTTTCCGCTGCCCGGTGACGAGCCAGACAGCTACCCCGATGTGTTGCTGTGCTGAATCCGGTTCGCGCGCGCCTCATTCGCTTTCAAAAAGAGTTGTGCTGAACCCATGTGTGGACGCTATGCCCTGTTTCGTTGGTCGCCTGCCTTTGCGGCCCTGTCCGGATTCCCGAGCGACCAGCAAGCGCAGTGGAATATTTCTCCTGCCGCTTCTGTGTTGATGGTTCGGGCAGCACCGGGCGAGGTCGAGGCGGGCGGGGAGCGCGGACGCGAAGTGGCGCGGGCGCGTTGGGGGCTGACGCCGCCCTGGCTGACCGACATGTCGCGCACACCGGCCCATGCCCGCGCTGAAACCGTGGCCGAGCAGCCGATGTTCAAGCAGGCCTTTCGCGAACGACGCTGCCTGCTGCCGGCCAACGGTTTTTACGAATGGCGTGGCAGCGTCCGCAAGCGGCCGTTCTGGCTGACGCCGGCGGAAGGATCGACGCTGTATTTCGCGGCGATCTGGGAAGCCTATCCCGTCGAAGGCCACACCTACCTGAGCGTTGCCGTGGTCACGCAGTCGGCCATGAACCAGCGTCGCCCGTTGATTCTCGACGAAGAAGGGCAGCGCGCCTGGCTTGCTGCGGACTGCCCGCTGATCACCTTGCAGGCCTTGCTCGCCGCCCCGCAGACGCAACTGCGCGAGCGGCCTCTGGCCAATCTGGTGAATGATCCGAAGCTCAACGCACCGGAATGCCTGACCCCGTTGTAATCCGCTCTGGCTCGGTTCAAATCGTCATTCCGTTATTTCGCTGCCGTTACACAGGCGCGATTTGCTTGCGCCTTTTTACATGGCAGACGGCTGGCATCTGGTGCTCAGCCTGCGTATTGCCTAGGATGGCGCGATTGTTTCAATGGAGATACGAGATGCGCAGGATTTTTGCTCTTTGTGGCGTGACGGCAGCGTTGCTGGTTGCCGGGTGTCAGGCGGTCAATACCACCACCGGCGATTCGGTGGGTGTCGAGCGCAAGCAATACATGTTCAGCATGCTGTCGACTGATGAAGTCAACCAGATGTACGCCCAGTCTTATCAACAGACGGTCAGCGAAGCGTCATCCAAAGGCGTGCTCGACAACAGCAGCGCCGAGGGCAAGCGCGTTCAGGCCATCGCCAAGCGACTGATCGCCCAGGCGCCGAAATTGCGGCCCGACGCGGCGCAGTGGCAATGGGACGTCAACCTGATCAAGAGCGACGAGCTGAACGCCAACTGCGGTCCTGGCGGCAAGATCATCGTGTACAGCGGCCTGATCGATACGCTGAAACTCAGCGATGACGAACTGGCAGCGGTCATGGGCCACGAAATCGCTCACGCGCTGCGCGAACACGGTCGTGAAGCGATGTCCAAGGCCTACGGTGTGCAGATGGCCAAGCAGGGTGCCGGTGCCTTGTTGGGATTGGGGCAGGACAGTCTGGCGTTGGCCGACACCGTGGTCGATTACAGCCTGACGCTGCCGAACAGCCGCGCCAATGAAAACGAGGCGGATTTGCTGGGCCTCGAACTGGCGGCTCGCGCGGGTTACAACCCGAATGCCGCGATCACGCTGTGGCAGAAGATGGAAGCCCAAGGCGGCGGGTCGCAGCCAGAATTCATGAGCACCCACCCGGCCTCGTCCAACCGGATCGCCTCGTTGCAGGCAGCGATCCCGAAAGTGATGCCGTTGTATCAGCAGGCACCGAAGGGCTGATCAGCGCCTGATCTCGATAGGTGTGAGCTTGCGCGGCGTTTTTCGGAACGGGTTGGTACATGAAATTCGGTAGGAGTGAGCTTGCTCGCGATCATCAATTGTCGCCGCGTATCTGCGGAGCGATAAGGGCATCGCGAGCAAGCTCACTCCTACAGGGGTTATCGTTAGCGCCTACACCCAGCCGCTGATCTGCATCGCCTTGTACACCGCAACGATCGCCAGAATGAAAAACGCCCCCGCTGCCAGACGACGGATCAGCGTCAGCGGCAGTTTCTCCGCAGCGAAATTCCCCGCCAGCACCACCGGCACGTTGGCCAGCAACATGCCCAGCGTTGTGCCGATAATCACCAGCCACAAGTTGGAATACTGCGCCGCCAGCATGACCGTGGCGATCTGCGTCTTGTCGCCGATTTCCGCGATGAAAAATGCGATCAGCGTGGTCAGGAAGGGGCCGAACTTGCGCCCGGTATTGGCTTCGTCGTCGTCCAGTTTGTCCGGAACCAGCGTCCACAGCGCCGTGGCGGTAAAGCTCGCTGCAAGAATCCAGTGCAGGACGGAATCCGAGAGGTAGCTGCTGAACCATGCGCCGACGGCCCCGGCCGCGGCATGGTTGGCCAGCGTGGCTGCGACAATCCCGGCGATGATGGGCCAGGGCTTGCGGAAGCGAGCGGCGAGAACGAGTGCGAGGAGTTGGGTCTTGTCACCGATTTCAGCCAGTGCGACGACGGCGGTGGGGACCAACAGGGATTCCAGCATCAGGGTTTTCCTAAGGGGCGGGTCAACACGGCTATGACACGTACAACCTCCCCGCCCCGGGTCAGGATGTTCGTGTCATAGGTCTTGTCAAACCACCGATCCGTCTGAGCGGATCTGGGGTCGCACGCACCATGGTCTGAGGACCAAGTATGTTGATGCGTGCCGGACGAGCATGGCGCTCGTGGGAGACTACTCCCCTAGGACGGTGCGGATTCTGCCTAGCCGTTTGCCGTTCGGCAAGCGCTAATTATCACGCACGTTTCGCGCGGTAAATCCGGAAACCCTGGCCCTCGGCCATGATTGCGCACGGTCCGAGATGCGACTCGATGATCGGCTGATAGCGCAGAAAGCTGTTGGCTACCAACCGTAGTTCGCCCCCCTTTCTCAGATGTTCACGCGCTTTTTTCAACAAGTTTTCGGTTGCGGCGTAGTCGGTGTGCACACCGGTATGGAACGGCGGATTGGTCAGAATCACGTCCAGGTCGTTCGGCGCGGCGTCAATTCCGTTGCCGGTCATGACGTCGGCTTCAAGACCATTGGCCGCCAGGGTCAGCCGGCTGCTCGCAGTGGCAAACGCATCGACATCCAGCATCGTCACATGTGTTTCGGGGTAACGACGTTTCACCGCTGCACCGAGAACCCCAGCGCCGCAGCCGAAATCCAGCAAATGCCCGGCGGGAAGCCGGTCAATGTTTTCCAGCAACAGAGCCGAACCGCGGTCCAGACGGCCGTGGCTGAACACGCCTGGCAGACTCACCACCTTCAACGTGCCGCCATCGACTTCGATGTCGAAACGTTTGGCCAGGCTATCGAGTTCAACGGCTGGCGGAGGCGTTTCGACGGTGACTTGCCAGAGCTGGCAATGCCGGGCGCTGTCGAGTTTGCGCGTGCGCCCGAACGGGCTCAGCTGGCGGGCGGCGGCTTCAATGCCACCGCGTTTTTCGCCCACCAGAAACAGCTCACGTCCGGCCAGGCGGGAAGCGAGCGCGTTAATGAGGTAATCAGCGAGGTCGCGGGCCTTGGGCAAAAACAGCACCGCAGCTTCGAAGTGTTCGGTCGGTGCTTCGGTGCCGAAGTGCACACGCTCTGGAAACCGCGAACCGAGGGTGTCGAAGTCGCCAGCGTGCCAGCTCCAGCCGCGTGCATTGGGCAGCGTGCTCATCAAGTCGTCGGCGGGGAGGCCGGTCAGCAACAAGGAGCCCTGAAACAAATCGGCCTGCCGGAGTAACACTTCACTGCGCGGGTCCATCATCGGCTCCTCGAAAAAAAGGGCGAAGTTTAACAGGCCTGCCACGCCGCGCACCTGCCCTGTGCGGCGGATCGGCGGGCCTGCGAAGCGCTGCGTGTCAGCTCACGACCCTGACCGGTTTGCCTTCATAAAACGCCAGAGCGTTTTCGTTGATCTGACCGACGATGCGCTGCCGCGCCTCCTGACTGCCCCAGGCGCTGTGGGGCGTGATGATCAAACGCGGAATATCGCCCGACAGTAGCGGATTACCGTTGACCGGTGGCTCGACCGTCAACACGTCGGTGGCAGCGCCGCCGAGATGGCCGTTGCGCAGGGCATCGGCCAATGCCTGCTCATTGATCAAGCCACCCCGCGCGGTATTGACGATGAAGGCTTTCGGTTTCAACAGGCTCAACTCGTGGGCGCTAATCATGTCCCGAGTATCGTCGTTGAGCGGGCAGTGCAGCGTGAGGGCATCGACCTGTGGCAGCAGCTCGTCCAGCGGCACGCGGTCGGGTCGTGCCGGGCGGCCGGGGATCTGACCCGATAGAACGCGCATCCCGAAAGCTTCGGCCAGCTTCGCGACAGCGCCACCCAGCTCGCCATGACCCAGCAGCCCTAGCGTTTTGCCTTCCAGTTCCACAATAGGGAAGTCCAGCAAGCAGAACTGCTTCGATTTTTGCCACTGGCCCAGATGAATGGCCTGTTGATAATCCGGCAAGCGGGTGGCCATCGCCAGCAGCAACATCAGCGTGTGCTGGGCGACGGAAGGGGTGCCGTAGCCCTGACAGTTGCTGACCACCACGCCATGCTTGCGCGCTGCATCGAGGTCGACGTTGTTGACGCCGGTGGCGGTCACCAACACCAGTTTAAGATTCGGGCAGGCGGCGAACGTGGCGGCATCGATCATGACCTTGTTGGAAATGGCCACGTCGACGTCCTTCAAGCGCCCGGCCACCTGATCGGTTGTGGTGCTGCCATGAAGCACCAGTTCGCTGAAGGTTTCACGCCACGGCGCGAGGTCGAGATCCCCCAGATCCAGGGAGGAGTGATCCAGGAAAACTGCTCGGCGTTGACTGGGCATCAGCTGTACCTTTTGCTCGGTGGGTGGGAAGCGTAATGTGACGAGCCTACCAGAGCCTGCCGCTCGCCATAACGCCTGGAGAACTCCGATGTACTGGACGGAATTTTTAACCGTTGCCTTGATTCACCTGCTGGCCGTCGCCAGCCCCGGTCCGGATTTCGCCGTCGTCGTACGCGAAAGCGTGACCCACGGGCGCAAGGCCGGCACCTACACGGCCATGGGCGTGGGCACCGCGATCTTCCTGCACGTCGGCTATTCGCTGCTGGGGATTGGCTTGATCGTTTCGCAGTCCATCGTCCTGTTCAATGCCTTGAAATGGGCAGCGGCGGCGTATCTGATTTACATCGGTATCAAAGCGCTGCGCGCTAAACCTGCCAGCGCTTCGGACGCGCCCGTGGACATCGCCAAAGGCGAGCGCACTGCCCGCGGCGCCTTCACGGCGGGGTTCGTCACCAACGGGCTCAACCCCAAGGCAACGCTGTTTTTCCTGTCACTGTTCACCGTCGTGATCAACCCGCACACGCCAATGCTGGTTCAAGCCGGCTACGGGGTTTACCTGGCATTCGCGACCGGTGCATGGTTTTGCCTGGTGGCGCGCCTGTTCAGCCAGCCTCGGGTCCGCGCGGGTTTTGCGCGGATGGGGCACTGGTTTGATCGGGCGATGGGTGGCGTGCTGGTTGCGCTGGGTTTGAAGCTGGCGCTGACGGAAATGCATTGATTTTGATGTGATGGTCTTTTGCGGCATCACGCTCAAAGGTGAATGCCAGGGATCGCGATGCGATCGAAGAAGGCTTCTACAATTGCTAGGTAACCCGTTTTAAAAATATACCCGCCTTAACGGCGGGTTTTCTTTGTCCGTGCGTTTTATTCCGATGCGAAAAGGGTAGGGCTCGTAGTGCCGCGCCCTATATCACAAAAAATAAAAAAATCTCCATAACTATGTATTACCTGACTTCAGAGGGATGAGCGTTACTTGGTTGCCATACAGACAAAAAGGAGAACCTGTATGAGCGACACCGAAGAAAAAAATATTGTAGTCAATCGAGGGATACCTCTTGGTAATCCTTACGGCTCTGGCGGGGGACTTCGACCCTCCCGTGATGGATGGAGCATTGGATGGGGTGGTGGCAGAGGCGGTGAGGGTGGCAGAGCCGGGACGTTGTCTGGCTCCAAACGTCGCCGTCTGCGCATTCGCGATAAGCGCCGCCGCGCACAGGAAGCGCGTCAGCGAGCTGAAGCTGCCCGGGCCAAGGCAGCCGCTGAATTGCAGGCTCAAAAAGAAGCTCATCAGCAATCCATTTCTGACGCTGAGGCACGGGTTCGAGCCCAAGCTCACGCTGAGGCTGAGCAAGAAGCCAGAAGGGAGGCGCAAGCTCAAGCTGCTATGGCTGCGGCAAACGCTAGAGCCGAGCAAGAGCGTCAAGCAGCGGCTCACCGTCAAGCCCTGGAATCTTTACCTCTCGCGCAAGCAACTCGAAAACGTGAGCTTGATCTTCAGCACGATCACAATGTAGCCGCACTGCCTGTCTCGCTCATGTCCGAACTCGGCGAAGACAGCTCGTTATACGACGCTCAGCGTCAACAGCCACTGAACGCAATACTTGAGCATAAAGCCCGGATTAACTACTTGATCGCCCAAAAAAAGGCGGCTTCTGAAAGTAATCGTCAGAGCTCGCATGCTTTTACTGGGGGTGATCCTCTTCAAATAACCAGCGAACACTACGGAGCAATCTTACAAAGTCGAAGCGTTAGTGCAGAACAGGCTTTTCAGACTCACCAAGCGTGGAGTCTTGCCTATGAGCAGGCGCTTGAAGCCGACTTGCACGCAAAAGCAGTTACTCAGTTGCTCGATAAATCTGCGGCGCTTTCAGAACACTATGCCGAGCAAGCCTGGAAGACGCGTAACTCCGTAGCTAATGACGAGACTCTGGTCTTAAAGCATGCCACTGAAGCGAGCCGACTCTGGTCGATGGTGGCAGGACCGAATGCTCCAACGCAGAATTTCCCCAATGCGGCTGAAACAGCCAAAGCTATTGCGCAAAAGCTGTTCACCCGACAGGCAGCCAAGGCACTAGGGGCGGTCTTTACCGCAACTCGCTTTACTTTATCCAACCGAGTTGGCTGACGGTGAACTCGCGCCCTCACTGATTGCTTCGCCTGCGTCGGAGATTGGGGTCTCTGGCAATGTCGACCTCAATTTCATCGCAGGCCGCGTTGGAACAGTTGACGTTACCCACCGGTTAAGGATTGAGGAGGTTGAAGGGGAACTAAAAACGGTCTGGGCTGAAGCCGACGGTTTGATGGTCAGCTCCAAAGTCCGTGTGCGAACGTTCGTCTATAACTCGAGCACCAAAGCGTATGAATTTAAACAAGACGGCGCAGACCGGCCGGCTCTGATCTGGACACCCGCGGTTAGCCCGGAGAGCAGTTCTACTGCTTTGCCGGCCGATGATTCCAAGGGCCCTGAATATTCCGGGGCTGCTATTTTGCCCGTTTCGGAGCAGCTTGGACGTTTCCCGACTTATGACATAGAGGACTTCGAGGACTACATACTTGTCTTCCCGGCGGACTCGGGTCTTCCGCCTGTGTATGTCATGTTCAACAGCCCCAGGTATTTGCCAGGGGTTGTGAGCGGTTTCGGTGGCGATATCGATCCCCAGTGGGAGACCAAGGCCTCGGCCGGGCTCGGATCGCCAATACCCGCAGTGGTTGCGGATGCCCTCAGAGGTAAGGAGTACGCTCAGTTTCGAAATTTCAAGCGTGCTATCTGGCGGGAGATGTCAAAGCATGCAGAGATTACCCAAGGCATGAGCGAAAGAAATATAAAATTAATCAAACAGGGTAAAGCCCCGATTGCCCCCAATGCGGAGCAAAAAAACGGACGAAGGTGGTATGAAATCCATCACATTTCCTTGATTTCAAAAGGCGGAGATGTTTACGGAATCGATAATTTAGGAATCAACACCCCAGCGCAACACGATAGGATTCATCAAGAGATTCGTAAGAATGAGGAACGTCCATGAAAAATCACACGATTGAAGATATGACTGAAGACGAATTTCTGGAATTGGTTAAAAAAGTATGCAGCGGTGATTACAGAACTGAATACCAACATGGTCAAGCGATTGGAGAGTTTCAACGTTTGAGTGAACATCCCGACGGCTCCGATTTGATTTACTACCCCAAACCCGATGCTGATGATTCTCCGGAAGGCATCTTGGAGGAAGTGAAGCAGTGGCGGGCTGCTAATGGTAAAGCTGGGTTCAGACCTTCGTCTGATTGACTGGCGATCTACAGTCAAACTCGAAATACATCACGTTGTTCCAATCTCACAGGGAGGAGATGTGTACGGCGTTGATAATTTAAGACTCAATACCCCAGCTAACCACGACGCAATCCACAGAGATTTACGTAATGAGGGACGTAACAATGAACGCTGAAACGATTCAAGGGATCACCGAAGCAGAGTTTCTAGAGCTCGTTAGAAAAATCTGTGTTGTGGACTACAAAACTGAGTATCAGCACACCGAAGCGGTAATGACTTTTGAGCGCCTCGGCGAACACCCCGATGGCTCCGATTTGATCTACTACCCCAAGCCCGATGCTGATGATTCTCCGGAAGGAATAGTAAAAGAAGTCAAGGCCTGGCGAGCAGCTAATGGTAAGGCTGGTTTCAAGTCGGCGTCTGATTGACTACCAATTGGGCATCTCCATATTTATTTAAAAGGAATTTATCAATGGCTCATTACACAGTGTTACTTCAGCAGCTGCCAGGCTCAATCCAGAGCGAAGTTATCGCTCATTTAGGCTCAACAACTGGAATGTCTGATCTTCAGATTGTTGAGCGGTATCGTGACGCTGCATTGCAACTGAGAGCAGCCAAGCTTGCGTCTATTCCCCCTTATGCCCCTGGGGAGCGTGACGATGCAGGGCATCTCACCTTGGATCAGTTCAATAGCATGGTAGGGGCGGATCTTTCATTTATGTCCGCCCCCCTTGTAGAGGTGCATCGCCAAATCATTGCTAGTGAGGTTGTTTGGTATTTGAGCAACTTCATCAATCAGCTTTCGTCCACACATGCGCAAATGATTGAGGCAGCCCGCCAAGAGGCTCAGCGACGGGCTGAGGAGGCCGCGCGCCAACTTGCTCAGCAACAGGCAGAGGAAGCAGCTCGCCAGCTGGCGCGACGACGAGCGGAGGAGGCAGAACGCCTCCACGCTCAACAGCTCGCGGAGCAACAAGCCCGCGAGCTTCAGGAGCGTCGGGCGAAGGAGGCTGCTGAAGTGGCCGCCCGCCAGCTTGCCGAGCAACAGGCCGAAGCTGCGGCTCAAGCACTGATTAATCAGCGAGCCCAAGAATCAGCGTTGCGAGAAGCCCGACTGGCGACAGAGTTAGTAGCGGCTACCAGGGAGCCCATTCCACAAACACGCTCGGATGGAAGCGGTGAACCAGAAGATGACCTTGCTGACAGCCAAGCGCTTCGCCATTTGCTTTTTGTTCCAGGTCCACTGGCGATGGCGGAAGTCGAGCGCGCCACTGTCGTGCTTAAGCAACGGATTGATGCTCCGGTGGCTGAATATGCATCCTCAATCGGGCCTTACCTGACCACGCCGAGCATGTCGGCCAGTCTCGCCCCTTGAGGACTTAATGGCCGGCTAGCTGCTCCCAAAAAGACCAAACGCAGACAATCCGTCTGCGTTTGGTCTTATTTTTGTATCCTTTGGCTGGTATCCCACACGTGTAGGCTCGGTGACGTGGGATGACACAATTCATCCCTTCGGCTGATCCGATCGACGCGCCCAGGCCCTACAGTGCATATTTTCAGCCCCCGCACCTGCACCGTGAAAAGGGATTCCTATGCTGCACACCCGCGTGATTCCGCCCGCCGAAGGGGCGTACCCGTACCCTCTGTTGATCAAACGACTGCTGCTGTCAGGCGTGCGCTACGAAAAAAACCGTGAGATCGTTTACCGGGACCATTCGCGCTACTCGTATCAAATGCTCAACGAGCGCATCTGCCGGCTGGCCGGTGCGTTGACCGCAGCGGGGGTGAAAGCGGGGGACACCGTGGCGGTGATGGATTGGGACAGTCACCGTTACCTGGAATGCATGTTCGCCATTCCGATGATTGGCGCGGTGATCCACACCATCAACGTCCGGCTTTCGCCCGAGCAGATCCTCTTCACCATGAACCATGCCGAAGACAAGCTCGTGCTGGTGAACAGTGAATTCGTACCCCTCTACAACGCCATCGCCGGGCAACTGACGACCGTGGAAAAAACACTGTTACTGACCGACACCGATGGCGCTCACGCCGACCTGCCGAACCTCGTCGGCGAGTACGAAGCGTTGTTGGCCGCTGCGAGTTCGCACTATCAGTTCGAGGATTTCGACGAGAACTCGGTGGCGACCACGTTCTACACCACCGGTACCACGGGCAACCCCAAGGGGGTGTATTTCACCCATCGCCAGCTCGTGCTGCACACCATGGCCGTTGCGACGATCATGGGCAGCGTCGAAGGCATGCTCGGTGGTGACAAGGTCTACATGCCGATCACGCCGATGTTCCACGTTCATGCGTGGGGCGTGCCCTACGCCGCGACCATGCTGGGCGCGAAACAGGTGTATCCCGGTCGTTACGACCCCGAGTTGCTGGTAGAGCTCTGGCAAAAAGAGAAGGTCACGTTTTCCCACTGCGTGCCCACCATCATGCAAATGGTACTCAACGCCAAAGCCGCCCAGAACATGGACTTCACCGGCTGGCACATCATCATCGGCGGCAGCTCACTCAATCGTTCGCTGTACGAGGCAGCCAAGGCCAAGGGCATTCAGCTGTCTGCGGCCTACGGCATGTCCGAGACCGGGCCGTTGGTTTCAGTTGCGCACCTGAACGACGACCTGATGGCAGCCAGTGAAGACGAACGCACCGCGTACCGAATCAAGGCGGGCGCGCCGGGTGTGCTGGTCGAGGCGGCGATTGTCGATGGCGAAGGCAACTTTCTCCCGTCAGATGGTGAGACCCAGGGCGAGCTGGTATTGCGCGCACCTTGGCTGAGCGAAGGCTATTACCGCGAGCCGGAGAAGGGCGCCGAACTGTGGGCCGGCGGCTGGCTGCACACCGGCGACGTGGCGACGCTGGACAGCATGGGCGGGATCGACATCCGTGACCGGATCAAAGACGTCATCAAGACCGGCGGCGAGTGGGTGTCATCGCTGCAACTGGAGGACCTTTGCAGCCGCCATCCCGGTGTGCGCGAAGTGGCCGTCGTGGGCATCGCCGATCCGCAGTGGGGCGAGCGCCCGTTTGCGTTATTGGTCGCCCGCGAGGGCCACGTTCTGGATGCGAAGATCCTGAAGGAACATCTCAAGCCGTTTGTGGAACAGGGGCACATTAACAAGTGGGCGATTCCGAGCCAGATCGCCCTTGTTACCGAAATTCCCAAGACCAGTGTCGGCAAGCTCGACAAGAAGCAGATCCGCCAGAACATCCTCGAATGGCAGGGCAGCAACAGCGCTTTCCTCTCTACGCTCTGACGCTTTCCTTCGCGGCCATTTTATCGGTTGATTACGCTCAAAATGTGCCGCGAAGGCTCTACTCCGCCGTCTTCCTTGCCAATTCCTCTTTTTCAGCCATGCTCCCCCTGCGTTGTGATTGGCCACTCTGGAGTCGGCGTGCCAGAGGTGTCGGCGCTATAAATCACACTTTAGAGGGATCAAGCAGCAGCACCTGCTGGCTATAGTCGGCAGTAGGTCGTTACCGGAGAAAAGCGCCCTGATCGTTTCGCAGTTGTTTGGCTGCCCGATCGGCGCTGACACACAGGCGCTGCGGCCCGTCCGCCTGAGTCGTTTCTGGAAGCACCCACTGCCATAAAAATAAAAGCACATGGAGTAGCGTCGATGACATCAGCTAACCAGTTCTGGCGCCGGGCTAAATTGCCTCTGGCCGTCAGCCTCGCTTCCACGCTCGCCGGTCCTGCATTCGGCGTCAGTTTCAATATCGGAGAAATCGAAGGCAACTTCGACTCGTCGCTCTCGGTGGGGGCGAGCTGGTCCACAGAGAATGCCAACAAGAACCTGATCGGCTCCAACAACGGCGGTCACGGTCTTTCGCAAACCTCCGACGACGGTCACTTGAACTTCAAAAGCGGCGAAACCTTTTCGAAGATATTCAAGGGCATCCACGATCTTGAACTGAAGTACGGCGACACCGGCGTGTTCCTGCGGGGCAAATACTGGTACGACTTCGAGCTCAAGGACGAAGGCCGCGACTTCAAGGACATCAGCGATTCCGGCCGCAAGGAAGGCGCCAAATCCTCGGGTTTCGAGCTGCTTGACGCTTTCGTTTATCACAACTATTCCATTGCCGACGAGCCGGGTTCGGTGCGTTTGGGCAAGCAAGTCGTCAGTTGGGGTGAAAGTACCTTCATCCAGGGCGGCATCAACAGCATCAACCCGGTCGACGTGTCCGCGTTCCGTCGTCCTGGCTCGGAAATCAAGGAAGGCCTGATTCCGGTCAACATGTTCTACCTGTCGCAAAGCCTGACGGAAAACCTCTCGGCTGAAGGCTTTTACCAGCTGGAATGGGACCAGACCGTCGTCGACAACTGCGGCACCTTCTTCTCGCAACCCGACGTCATCGCGGACGGCTGCAACAGCAACCTTGCCGTGCTGCGCACCCGTGACAGCCTCAATTCGGCTCTGCCAGCCGCGTTGCGTGGTCCCGTTCAAAGAACGCTGGCCGCCCGCGGCGTGAGTTTCGGCAACCCTGACGAGGGTGCCGTGGTTGCCCGCGGCCCTGATCGCGATGCCCGGGACAGTGGCCAGTATGGCCTGGCCATGCACTACAACTTCGAGCCGCTTGACACCGAGTTTGGCGCCTATTACATGAACTATCACAGCCGTCTGCCGATCTTCAGCGGCAAAGGCGGGCCGGCAAGCGCCTACAGCGCAGCGGGTCTGGTGGGCGGTCTGGCGGCCAACGGCGTTCCTCGGGGTGTTGCGGCGGCCCTCGCGCCAACCCTGTTGCCCGTCGTGGTCGCCGGCAATTCCAGCTATTACGTTGAGTACCCGGAAGACATCCACCTGTTCGGCCTGAGCTTCTCCACCACCTTGCCCACCGGCACGGCGTGGAGCGGCGAACTCAGCTATCGCCCCAACGCTCCGGTGCAGTTGAACACCACCGACATTCTATATTCCGGCCTGTCGCCGCTGAACTCGAACGTGTCGCTGCTGCAGGGCGCGCCGGGCCAGGATCAGAAAGGCTACCGCCGCAAGGAAATCAGCCAGGCGCAAACGACGTTTACGCACTTCTTCGATCAAGTGATGGGCGCCGAACGGCTGACCGTGGTGGGTGAGGTGGGCTGGACCCACGTTGGCGGTCTGGAAAGCACATCCAAACTGCGTTACGGCCGCGACCCGAGCTACGGCCCAGGCCCGCTGCCGGGTGGTCAATGCCAGACCCTCAACGCCAGCACCCTGGGCACCGCCGCGCAGAACAACCTCAGCCGCTACTGCGAAAACGAAGGCTTCACCACCACCGATTCGTGGGGTTATCGCGCCCGCGCCATCTGGGACTACAACAACGTCTTCGCCGGTGTGAACCTCCGCCCGAGCGTAGCCTGGTCCCACGACGTCGATGGCTACTCGCCGGGCCCTGGCGGCAACTTCGAGGAAGGTCGCAAGGCCGTGAGCCTGGGCCTCGACGCCGAGTACCAGAACACCTACACCGCCAACCTTTCCTACACCAACTTCTTCGACGGCAAGTACACCACCGTGGACGACCGCGACTTCGTAGCCCTCAGCTTCGGCATGAACTTCTAAGGACAATAATGAAAATGAAAATCACGAAGGGTCTGTTGCAGGTGGGCGTGCTGGGTCTGTCGTTGTTGGCGACCAGTGTGATGGCGGCGGTGTCCGATGCCGAAGCCGCCAAGCTGGGCACCACGCTGACGCCGATGGGCGCGGAAAAAGCCGGCAACGCTGCCAACACCATCCCGGCCTGGAGCCCGATGCCGACCAATGCCGGCGCCGTCGACGACAAAGGTTTCCTGGCCAATCCGTACGCCAACGAAAAAGCGCAGTTCACAATCACCGCGCAGAACGTGGATCAGTACAAGGACAAGCTTGCCCCGGGCCAGTACGCGATGTTCAAGCGTTACCCGGACACCTACAAGATGCCGGTTTACCCGTCCCACCGTGGCGCTACCGTTCCCGCTGAGGTGTTCGCCGCGATCAAGAACAACGCCACCAAGACCAAACTGGTCGGCGGCGGCAACGGCCTGGAGAATTTCGAAACCGCTGTGCCGTTTCCGATTCCGAAGGACGGCCTCGAGGTGATCTGGAACCACATCACCCGTTATCGCGGCGGCAGCGTCTCGCGTCTGGTCACCCAGGCCACGCCGCAAACCAACGGCTCGTTCAACCCGGTGTATTTCCACGACGAGTTCGTCTTCCGCGACAAAATGAAAGATTTCGATCCGAAGAATCCGGGCAACATCCTGTTCTACTTCAAGCAGGAAGTGACGGCGCCGGCGCGTCTGGCAGGCTCGGTGTTGCTGGTGCACGAGACCCTCGATCAGGTCAAAGAGCCGCGTGCGGCGTGGGTTTACAACGCCGGGCAGCGTCGCGTACGCCGTGCGCCGCAAGTGTCCTATGACGGGCCGGGCACCGCCGCCGACGGCCTGCGCACCTCCGACAACCTCGACATGTTCAACGGCGCGCCAGACCGCTACGACTGGAAGCTGATCGGCAAGCAAGAGATGTACATCGCGTCCGATAGTTACAAGCTCGACGATCCGAAATTGAAATACGCCGACATCATCAAGGCCGGCCACATCAATCAGGACCTGGCGCGTTATGAACTGCGTCGCGTCTGGCACGTGACCGCCACCTTGAAAGAAGGCCAGCGCCACATCTACGCCAAACGTGACTTCTTCATCGACGAAGACACCTGGCAGGCCGCGGTCATCGATCACTACGACGGCCGTGGTCAACTGTGGCGCGTGGCGGAAGCCCACGCCGAAAACTACTACGACAAACAAGTGCCGTGGTACGCCCTCGAAGCCCTGTACGACTTGCAATCAGGTCGCTACCTGGCGCTGGGCATGAAGAACGAAGAGAAGAGGGCGTATGACTTCGGCTTCACCGCCACAGCCAGCGACTTCTCGCCCAATGCCCTGCGCCAGGATGGCGTGCGCTAACGGCTGATCGAATGAGCGGAGAGCGTGCAACGTTGATCACAGCTACAGCGCACTGAAGTCCTTCGCTGTTTCACCCTATGGCTGAACCCCATAGCGCAGAAAGGAAACACCCCGAGTGGTCGGGGTGTTTTTTTTTGCGTCTGAATCTTGAATGCCAAGCCGCCCTGGTTTCCGCGTGGCAGCAAAGGGAGTGCTACAAACGAGAGATTTCAACGCATTGGCGGATGGGTCCTACACGAGCCAATCATCGAGCGTAGCGACGCCCGAGCCGACTACACTGCAGCAGGTGTAGGACCGTGTACCTCTCCAGACATATAAACCAACATTCCCCCTGTTGATGGGATACGTTTTCTTACAGTCTTTCGTCTAACAATGTTCAAAAGGCTTCCCATAGCCGCTAGTCTCCCGACATCTGAACGCCGAACAACAAGCACTCCAACAAGAGCCGGCCATGACTGATCTGTCGCGTTTGCAAGGATTCGCAAATCACGCAGTCACTGCGTTGGAAGGCCGTTTCTTCCGTCCGCCACTGCCTGAAGGTTACGTATCGAGGCCTCGATTGTGCGAGCGGCTGAGTGCGGGTCTGTCGGGGCGCCTCTTGTTGATCAGTGCGCCGGCCGGTTTCGGCAAAAGCTCATTGGCGGTGGAGTTCTGCGAGAGCCTGCCCGATCAGTGGCAGAACCTCTGGCTGGGGCTGAGCCACCGGGACAGCGACCCGGGCCGGTTTCTCGAACGTCTGCTCTGCGGTCTCCAGCAACTCTTTCCTCAACTCGGCGGCCAGGCGCTCGGCCTTCTGAAGATGCGTCAGCGTCACCAGCCCTTCGCCTTCGAAGAGTGGCTGGACGGTTTGCTGGACGAGCTGGCGATGCACCTGATGTTGAGCAAACCGCTGTTGCTTGTGCTCGACGACTATCACCTGGTGCAGGGCCCCGTGCTGGATCGCTGCCTGCAGTTTCTCCTCAATCATCTGCCTGCGGGCATGAACATCATGGTCACCAGCCGGCAGCGGCCGAACTGGCACCTCGCGCGGTTGCGGCTGTCCCGTCAATTGCTGGAATTGTCCGAGCAGGATATGCGTCTGACCGACGACGAGTCGCTGGCGGTGCTGGATTCGCAGCGCAATTCCTTGAGCGATGATGCACTGCGGGCCTTGCTGCAACGCAGTGAAGGCTGGGTGGCCGGCCTGCGGTTCTGGCTGCTGGCGGCTAACGAAGCGGGCAGTAACGCGCTGACCCAGGGGCTCAACGGCGGGGAAGGGCTGATCCGGGATTACCTTCTCGAAGAAGTCATTGATTGTCTGCCAGCCGACGTTCAGGCCTTTCTCTATGAAACCGCCTGCCTGGAGCGCTTCAGCGGTGCTCTGTGCAACGCCGCGCGTGACAGTCACGACAGCGACGACATGCTGGAGTACCTGCAAGCCCATCAGGTGTTTCTGGTTCCGCTGGACGAGCAGGGTCGCTGGTTTCGCTATCACCACTTGTTCTCTGACCTGCTGCGCGCGCGGGCCGGGGCCAGCGTGACGCCGCAACAACGGCGGGTGCATCTGAACGCTTGCCGCTGGTTCAGCGAGCAGGGTCTGCTAGACGAAGCCATTGAACAGGCGTTGCGGGCCGGGCACCTGGATGTGGCGGCCAATCTGGTGCAAAACCTTTCCGAGGAGCAACTCCTCGCCGAGCAAAACGTCGGCATGCTGCTGCGCTGGAAAATGGACTTGCCCGACAGCCTGTTGGTCAGCACGCCGCGTTTGATCGTGCTGTACGCCTGGGCTCTGGGTCTGGCGTGTCAACTGGATGCCGCCGAGGAGCTTGGCAATCACCTCAGCCGATTCCTGCCGGCCCCTTCCGCGACCGCGCAAAATTCGATGCTGGCGCAGTGGCTGGCGCTGAGCGGGATCATCGCCCGGGGCCGTGGCGACAGTGAAACGGCCCGGCGTTATTGCAGCGAGGCGTTGGTCAGTCTGCCGCCCAAACGCTACGGCCAGCGCTTGTTGTGCCTGTCGACGCTGGCGAATCTGGCCATCGCTGACGGTGATTTGTGGCGCGCCCGAGCGCTGAACCGTGATGCCCTTGAGTTGGCGCAGCGCGTCGCCAATCCGTTGTTCGAAGCGCTGGCGCATTACGACCGCGCTCGCACGCTGCAGGCCCGTGGTGAAACCCTTCGCTCGATGGAGGAGGTGCGCCAGGGCTTGAGACGTTTGAACGGCCTGTCTTCACAAAAGCTCTATGCGGTCCGCGCGCGGCTGACGTTGTACGAAGGTTGCCTGCTGGTGCAGTTTCTTCAACCGGAGGCAGGGCGCGAGCGCTTGAATGCCGGGCTGGCCGAGGCGCGCGCCTGCCGCGACATCAGCGTGCTGATCGGCCACTGCGTGATTGCCGGGATGGAGGGGCGCGAAGGACGCTACGCCGAGGCCTTCGCCGAACTGGCCGAGGCCGAGCGGCTGATGCACATCTGGGACGTGCCGCCGGTGTATTACCTGGCAATGATCACCCTCGCCAAATGCGAACTGTGGCTGGCCCAGGGCCGTATCGATCTGGCCGACGCCTGGCTGCTGCGGCTTGGACAGACCTATGGCGGCAACCAACCTGCGGCCGCCCCCGAATGCTCGCCGCAACTGCCTCAGCAGATCGAAACGCTGCGGGCGGTTCTCGACCACATTCAGGGCCGTACCGAAGAGGCGATGGCGCGGCTGCACGGTCTAGTGGAGTACGCCCAGCGGATCGGTGCAGGACTGCTCGGCCTTAATGCGCTGAGTCAGCACACCCTGTTGTTGCTCGACAGATCCCGTGTGCCCGAGGCCGATGAGCTTTTTCAACAAAGCCTCCAGCTCGCCACGGGTGGTGCGGTTTTACCCTTCCAGCGCCTGATCCGTGGCCATCCCGACTGGCTGCGCGAGCAACTGCATAAACGACCCTCATGCCGGCTGGTTGATTACCTGCTCCAGCAACTTCCTGAAGCTGCGCCCGGTCAGGGACTACCTTGCCTGCGCGTCACCAGTGAGCCGCCCGCCTGTAACGGCGGCGACCACCTCAGTGCCCGCGAACTCAGCGTGCTGCAGCTGATCGCGCACGGTTGCTCCAATCAGGAGATCAGCGAGCGCTTGTTCATTTCCCTGCATACCGTCAAAACCCACGCCAGCCACATCAACGGCAAACTCGGTGTCGAACGGCGCACCCAAGCCGTGGCCCGGGCACAAGAACTGGGATTATTGGGCTGATGGTTCGGCACTAAAATGCCGAATTATCCTTTGAAACCGCTATTTTAGGCATTTAATTGCCTTTTTAGTATTTCAGCTTTAAGGTTTAGGCATTAAATTGCCGAGCAGCCTGTCATGCAGCTGACCCTCCAACTCTACCTCTCGGGACGATGGCACGACGCAATGCGTGTGGACATCGAGAAGCCGGAATCAGGTCAGAACAGCCCGTGCAGCTTTGCCTACGAGCAAGCGTTTCTGATTGACCATCTGGATGCCCTCGACCGGCTGACCGCGCCGTCCGTGAGCGCTCGAATTCCACTGGGCTGGGATTTGTTCAGAACGGCGGGGCTGCCGGCGTTTTTGCATGACATCCTTCCCGCAGGCGCCGCACGCCGTTTCCTACTGGCGCGTCTGGCATTGCCAGAGGGTGAGAACACCCCGGCCGATCTGGTGCTCTTGCAGCGCTGCACCCCCGCGCCCGTCGGGCATCTGCGCATCAAGGAATCGTTCGACGCATTACTCAAGGCCAGCAGCATTGGGTTTGACCGGAGTGAAGTCATTGCCCGAGACAGCCGCTTTCTTGAATACGCCTATGAACAAGGCGCCGCAGTAGGGGGCGCGACGGGAGCGGGCGGCGAGGCGCCAAAGCTATTGCTCGCCGAGGACGCGCAGGGGCTAATGCACCCTGATGCAACGCTCGCCGACAGCGAGGTCCGTCAACACTGGTTCGTGAAGTTCTCGCGCAACAAAGGCAACGAAACCGACCGCACCATTCTGCGGAGCGAGTTCTGTTATTACCAGGCCCTCAAGCGCATCGGCGAACTCACCGTTCCCTGTGACGGCATGAGCCTTGAAGAGGCCCGCAAGCCCAGTCTGTGGATGAAGCGTTTCGACCGCAGCGTCGATGAACAGGGCGTGCGCCGGCTGGCTGTCGAATCGGTGTACTCGCTCGCCGACATCAGCCGCCCCGGCGCGTACATGACGCATGTGCAAGCCGTCGCCGCGCTGGCTAACGCCTGGTCGGCGAATGCTCAGCAGGGGGGGATTCCTCAGATGGTCGCCGAGTACATGCGCCGCGACCTGATCAATCAGATTCTGGGGAATAGCGATAACCATGGGCGCAATACGTCGATCCTGCGCGATGAACAGCGACTCTCTCTGGCGCCGATTTACGACTTGGCGCCCATGGTGATGGACGATGAAGGTGTAACACGCACCACCAAATGGCCTGACCCTATTGAGCGCGCCGGCGAGGTGGGCTGGCGCGATGCCTGCCGCGCTTTATCCAACTGGGCTGACCCTGAACAGCTTTTCGAGAGTCTCAGAACCGATGCCGAGCGCCTGCGGGCATTGCCTGATTTGCTGAACGAAATGGGCTTGCCGCAAAAGACCTTCAATCATCCGCGCATCAGGCTGGGACGACTGGATGCGACGCTCAGAGAATGGGGCCTGCGATGAACGACGAAATCCGCCAGCGCGGCATCATCCTCGACGAGCTTCGGGATCAGTTGCTGGAGGGCACCGTTTCGATGGGCGCTGCCGTCAAACGGCTGCGCACTGAAATCACGGGATTGCGCCAGGAGCAGTTCGCGAGCATGTGCAAAATCTCGCTGCGCACACTGCGCCAGATCGAGCAGAGCGAGGGTAATCCGACGGTGCAGACCCTCAACGCCGTATTCAGGCCCTTTGGTATGCAGGTCGGCATTATTCCGTTGCGACGCAGGCCGGCGGTAACCAGTGTCTGAAGCGCAATCGCGCCGACCAGCCCGACGGCAGGTTCAAGCCGCGGGCTGACCGGCCCACATGCTGGCGACGTCCAGCAGGCCCCAATCCTCTGCCAGTTCGAACTTCAGGATGCCGTCTCGCACCGTGGGGCAGGCGAGGTTGATGACATGCGGCTCGAAGGGCATTCGGGTCCGGGTAGACAGAAACACTTTCACTTTCGGCTGCAGCAGGGATTGTTCATCCTGCTCGAGCACCACACCCAGGCGCTCGCTTTTCAGGCGAACCAGCGCGCCCACGGGATAGATACCAACGGTCTTGACAAAGTGCTGGAACACCTTCGCATCGAAGTGGCCTTTCCAGGACGCCATTTCGCGAACCGAATGCGCGGCATCCCACCCCTTCTTGTAGGGGCGGTCTGAAGTCACCGCGTCATATACGTCGCAAATGGCGCCCATTTTCGCCAGCAGGCTGATCTCGTCGCCTTTCAGCCCGTGGGGATAACCGCTCCCGTCGACTTTTTCGTGGTGATGCAGGCACACGTCCATCACCAGCCGGGTCACTCGCTCGCAGCCTTGGAGGATTTCCAGACCGGCCTGCGGATGATGCTTCATGACCTCATATTCTTCGTAGGTCAGGCGATCGGGTTTATTCAGAATGGCCGAGTCGATCATCATTTTGCCGACGTCATGCATCAGCCCGGCAACGCCAGCTTCACGCACCTGATCTTCATTCAGATCCATCTGCCGCGCGAGCGCGACCATCAATGCACACACGGCCACCGAATGCATGTAGGTGTACTCATCGGTCGTCTTCAGGCGCGACAGGCTGATGAGTGCGTGGGGATGGCGCATCACGGACGTGGAGATTTCCTCGACCAACAGGTCGACGTCTTCGGTATTCATCGCCCGACCCATCCGGGCATCGCTGAACATGGTCATCACTGCCGCTTTCGCACGGCCACAGATCAGGCGTGCACGGGCCAGTTCCAGCTCGAGGCTGCAAGGCGCGGTTTCGGCAGCGTCAAAACACTCGGGGGGAGTCTGTTCGGCAGGCGAGTTCTCGACGGAGTTTTTGCCAAGGCGAGTGTCGATCCACACTTCACGGGTCGACGCCTGAATGTGCCGCAGCACGGCGACGTCACTGAGCTCGCGTTCGACGTTCGCGGCCCAGAATGGATCGTTGATCCGCGGACGGCAGAATTCGTGGATGTACATGCCCAGCGTGAGGTCGGAAACGGGGATTTTTCTTAGCATAGAGTCAGCTCTTGCGCGTGGATACAGCGCTGCCTTGCCTGAAAGTGAGAGCGATTTTTATGGTTTGCTTCATCACTGCGCTTTCCTGTGGTTGCGCAAGGCCAGTATAGGAAAGCGTCCGAGAAATGAAACTGCCTTAAATTTTGTGGGCTTTACTGGCTGACGGATGAATAGCGATATCAATCAGTGACTTGCGGAAGTTAGCTAACTAACTCTGGGCAGTTTGAGCAGCATAAATTCGATGAACAGTATGTTCATGCTGCACATAAATATTTGCTTTTGTTATTAAAGAAATACTGCCTTTGGCCGTGCACCGGCGGTTCAGCCTGCGTTAAGGAATTTTTGACGCCGACCATGCTCTAATTGCCCAAATCGTCGGCCTTTATGTTTGGCCGTAGAAAAGCAAAACAGGAGCTCTCCTTGATGTTGACCTTTCGCCGTTTGATCATCGCTGCCACCGCATTGACTGTGCTTTCCGGCTGCGCAACGCAGAATCCATACGACAATCAGGGGCAGGCGCAGAACTCCAGCGGCATGAGCAAGACCGCCAAGTACGGCGGCCTGGGTGCTTTGGCCGGCGCCGTCGCCGGCGCTGCCATCGATCACAACAACCGAGGCAAAGGTGCGCTGATTGGCGCTGCCGTGGCGGGTGCTGCCTCAGCCGGTTACGGTTACTACGCTGACAAGCAGGAAGCCGCGTTGCGCGCGAGCATGGCCAACACCGGCGTTGAAGTTCAACGTCAGGGCGACAACATCAAACTGGTGATGCCAGGCAACATCACCTTTGCCACTGATTCGTCGGCCATCGCCAGCAGCTTCTACTCGCCGCTGAACAACCTGGCCGGTTCGCTAAAGCAATACAACCAGAACATGATCGAAATCGTCGGCTACACCGATAGCACCGGCGGCCGTCAGCACAACATGGACCTGTCGCAGCAGCGCGCCCAAAGCGTGGCGACCTACCTGACCTCCCAAGGGGTTGATGCCGCTCACCTGTCGGTGCGCGGTGCCGGCCCTGATTCACCCATCGCCAGCAACGCCGACGTCAACGGCCGCGCCCAGAATCGCCGTGTTGAGGTCAATCTCAAGCCGATTCCTGGCCAGCAGTACCAGCAACAGCAGTAACCGCATGACGTGAAACTAAAACCCCGGCCAGTGAGCCGGGGTTTTTCGTTGAGGCCTACGACTACTCAGCCCGGATACCGCTCATGCATCTGCGCGAGCAACGCGTCCTTGTCTTCCCACAGCCGGTTGATCCACTGCTGAAACTCGAGGCGGTAGGCATCGTCCTGGTCGTAGCTTTTGCCAATGAACTGCGGCGGGATCTGCACTTCTTCGAAATGCGCGACCACTTCGCGAACGTTCCCGCAGAGCAAGTCCCAATACCCTGGGCGTCCGGCCGGATAATGAATGGTCACGTTGACGATGGACTCCAACTGCTCGCCCATGGCGTCCAGGACGAAGGCAATGCCACCTGCCTTGGGCTTCAACAGGTAACGGAATGGCGAGTTCTGCTGCGCATGTTTGGCTTCGGTGAAGCGCGTGCCTTCAACGAAGTTGAAAATGCCCACCGGGTTGTTGCGAAACTTCGCACAAGTGCGTCGGGTGGTGGCGAGGTCCTTGCCTTTCTTTTCCGGGTGCTTGGCCAGATAAGCCTTGCTGTAGCGCTTCATGAACGGAAAGCCCAGCGCCCACCAGGCGAGGCCAATCACCGGCACCCAGATCAGCTCCTGCTTGAGGAAAAACTTCAGCGGGCGGATGCGCCGGTTCAGCACGTACTGCAGCACCATGATGTCGACCCAGCTCTGGTGATTGCTCGTCACCAGATAAGAATGCTGATAGTCCAGGCTTTCCAGCCCGCTCAAATGCCAGCGGGTGTGACCGAGCAGGTCCATCCAGGCGTTGTTGTTGCTGATCCACGCTTCGTGGATGTGGCTCATCAGCCAGTCGGTGACCTTCTGCGCGGCCGGGAAGGGCAGGCACAGTTTGAAGATGGCAACGACGAAAAGAGGCGTGCAGCAGAGAATCGTATTGAGCGCCAACAGCAACGAGGCGATGACGCCGCGCAATGGGGCGGGCAGGAAATCCATCTGAATCGAACTCCGGTGTCAGTCAACCGCCGGTGGGTCCCGGCGGGGTTATTGTGGGCAAGCGATATTGCAGCGCAATGTTATTGCGGCAAGGTGGCCGCCTGAATCGCCGTTAGGGCAATGGTATAGACGATGTCGTCGACCTGAGCGCCGCGCGGCAGGTCATTGACCGGCTTGCGCAGGCCTTGCAGCATCGGGCCGAGGCTTACGCAGTCCGCACTGCGCTGCACCGCTTTGTAGGTCGTATTGCCGGTGTTCAGATCCGGAAACACGAACACGTTGGCGCGACCTGCCACCGGGCTGTCCGGTGCCAGTTGCCGGGCGACGTGCTCGTTGGCGGCGGCATCGTATTGCAACGGCCCGTCGATCAGCAGACCGCGCTGGGTTTCGCGCGCCAGTTGCGTGGCTTCGCGGACCTTTTCCACTTCCTCACCGCTGGCCGAGTTGCCGCTGGAATAGCTGATCATCGCCACCCGCGGCGACAGGCCGAACGCCACGGCCGAGTCCGCGCTCTGCACCGCGATCTCCGCCAGCTCGGTGGCCGTCGGGTGCGGGTTCATGATGCAGTCGCCATACACCAGCACCTGCTCCGGAAACAGCATGAAAAATACCGATGATACGAGGGTGCAGCCTGGTGCCGTCTTGATTAGCTGCAACGCAGGCCGAATGGTGTTGGCGGTCGAATGGATCACCCCCGACACCAGCCCGTCCACTTCGTCGAGGGCCAGCATCATGGTGCCGATCACCACCGGATCTTCCAGTTGCTGCTCGGCCATCGGCGCATTCAGGTTTTTGCTGCGGCGCAGATCGACCATCGGCGCGACGTAGCGCTCGCGGATCTGGTCCGGATCGAGAATCTCTAGGCCCGGCGGCAGCTCGATGCCGTGGGCGCGGGCCACGGCATTCACGTCATCGGGCTTGGCCAGCAGCACGCAACGGGCAATGCCGCGGGCCTGGCAAATCGCCGCCGCCTGGACGGTCAACGGCTCGGCGCCTTCGGGCAGCACAATGCGTTTGTTTGCCGCCTGGGCGCGCTGGATCAGTTGATAGCGGAACACCGCTGGCGACAGGCGCATCTCGCGGGGCGTGCCGCAGCGCTGATGCAGCCAGTTGGCGTCAAGGTGACTGGCGACGAAATCGGTGATGATCTCCGCACGTTCGCGGTCATCGATAGGGATTTCCTTGTTCAGCTGGTTGAGTTGCGTCGCGGTGTCGTACGAGCCGGTACTCACCGACAGCACGGGCAACCCGGCCTGCAGCGCGCCTCGGCACAGGTCCATGATGCGTGGATCGGGCAGGGTGTCGCTGGTCAGCAGCAGCCCAGCCAACGGCACGCCGTTGAGGGTCGCCAGGCTCACGGCCAGAATGATGTCATCGCGATCGCCCGGTGTAACGACCAGCACGCCCGGCTTGAGTAACTGCAGGGTGTTCAGCACTGTGCGGGCGCAGATGATGATCTTCGACATGCGCCGCTGTTCGTAGTCGCCAGCATTGATCACTTGCGCACCGAGCAGATCCGCCACGTCGCGGGTGCGCGGGGCGTTCAGGTCGGCCTGAAACGGAATGCAGCCGAGCAGGCGGAAATCACCGCTGCGCAACAGCGGCGAGTGTTCCTTGAGCCGCGCCGAAAACACTTCCATGCTCTCGTCGGTGCGTACTTTGTTGAGGATCACGCCGAGCACTTTCGGGTCTTTCGGGCCGCCGAACATCTGCGCCTGCAGCTCGACGCGGCCGGAGAGCTCGGTTAGTACTTCGTTTTCCGGTGCGGATACGAGAATGACTTCCGCATCCAGGGCCTTGGCCATGTGCAGGTTGACCCGGGCGGCATAGCTGGCGCTGCGTGTCGGGACCATGCCTTCGACGATCAGCACGTCGCGGCCAATCGATGCCTCTTGATACAGGTTGATGATTTCTTCAAGCAACTCGTCAAGCTGGCCTTCGCCGAGCATACGTTCAACGTGAGCCAGCCCCAGCGGCTTGGGCGGCTTGAGGCCGTGGGTGCGCGCGATCAGTTCAGTTGAACGCTCCGGGCCCAGATCCCCGGGATGCGGCTGAGCGATTGGCTTGAAAAAACCGACCTTGAGCCCGGCGCGCTCCAGGGTGCGCACCAGCCCCAGGCTGATGGACGTCAGGCCCACACCAAAATCTGTGGGCGCGATAAAGAAAGTCTGCATGCGGGCTTCTCGAAGATGAGCAGTGCAAGGGTCGTGGCGCTACGAATTCAGCCATCGGACCGGATAAATCAGGACGCTGTTCAGTCGCAGCGTCTCAACGGGGCCCAAGGTTATCGTTATCTGACCTCGACGCGCACCAGCCGCATTGAAAGGACTGGCCGATTTTTGCCTGGCGCTGCGCCGGATCCAGTACCCAGGCGCGGGATTGCCAGGGCGGGTCGTGGCGCAAATGCTGGGTGTGCCCGCAGGACAGCTCAACCACCCAGTGACCGTCCAGGTCCTGAACAAAGCCGGTAATGATCGAGCGGGGAGAGGGGGCTTTCGGGGATTCCAATCGGGGCCGTCCGTCTGAGTTGCGTTCGCTTTCGCGCGAGTGCTTGGTTAGACTTGGCCGCTCATATCTATTTGCAAAAGGTCTCGCCCCATGCCGATCGCCGCCAATAAGGCTGTCTCCATCGACTATACCCTGACCAATGACGCTGGTGAGGTCATCGACAGTTCTGCCGGCGGCGCGCCGCTGGTTTACCTGCAAGGTGCAGGCAATATCATCCCGGGTCTGGAAAAGGCGCTGGATGGCAAGGAAGTCGGCGACGAACTGAAAGTGGCCATCGAGCCTGAAGATGCGTACGGCGAATACTCCGCCGAGCTGGTCAGCACCCTCAATCGCAGCATGTTCGAAGGTGTCGACGAGCTCGAAGTCGGCATGCAGTTTCACGCTTCCGCCCCGGATGGCCAGATGCAGATCGTGACCATCCGCGATCTGGACGGCGACGACGTTACTGTCGACGGTAACCACCCGCTGGCTGGTCAACGATTGAACTTCGACGTGAAGATCGTTGCCATCCGTGATGCCAGCGAAGAAGAAATGGCCCACGGTCACGTGCACGGCGAAGGTGGTCATCACCACTGATTGTCCTGCTAAGCTGAGTGAGCTGGCCAGGCGTCCTAGCGGTCTTGTGAAAACATCTGTTTTTGCGGTCTGACAGGGCGCTTTTTGCGGCCTAGGATTTCCAGGGGAGTTTTCATGAGTGTATTTCACGAGCTGAAGTTGAAGGCTCTGGATGGTCAGGAGCTGCCCCTCGCCCCGCTCAAGGGCAAAGTGGTTCTGGTGGTCAACGTCGCGTCAAAGTGTGGCCTCACGCCGCAATACGCTGCGCTGGAAACCCTTTATCAGAAATACAAAGATCAGGGCTTCAGCGTCCTCGGGCTGCCGTGCAATCAGTTCGCCGGTCAGGAGCCTGGAAGTCAGGAAGAGATTCAGACGTTCTGTTCGCTCAACTACGGCGTGACCTTTCCGCTGGGCGACAAGCTTGAAGTCAATGGACCGCACCGCCATCGGCTGTATCAGATGCTCGCGGGCGAAGGCGCCGAGTTTCCTGGCGACATCACCTGGAATTTCGAGAAGTTCCTCGTCGGAAAGGACGGCCGCGTTCTGGCACGCTTCTCACCCAGTACGCTTCCGGATGACGCCAAAGTGGTGAGTGCGATCGAGAAGGCACTGCCCTAGTATTTCAATTCGCTGTCCTTCTTCTGAGCCTTAATCACTCCAGTCAATAGTGCTTCGTATCCCCTGCGCTTCGGCTCATTCTGTATGACCTTCATCATATTTCCAGAATGCCGAGGACGCCTGCATGCCTGTTCAAGCCTTGTTCAAACCCTTCCAGATGGGCAGCCTCGCGTTACCGACGCGCATCGTCATGGCGCCGATGACCCGCTCGTTTTCACCGGGCGGCGTACCCAATTCCAAAGTCATCGAGTACTACCGTCGTCGTGCGTCCGCGGGCGTAGGCTTGATCATCACCGAAGGCACGACGGTGGGGCACAAGGCCTCGAATGGCTACCCCAACGTGCCGCAGTTCTTTGGCGAAGCGGCGCTGGAGGGCTGGCGCAAAGTCGTTGAAGCGGTTCACGCAGAAGGCGGCAAGATCGTGCCGCAACTCTGGCACGTGGGCGCTGTGCGCCGTCTGGGCACAGAGCCCGACGGCACGGTGCCGGCCTATGGCCCGACCGAGAAGCTAAAAGACGGCAACGTTGTGGTTCACGGCATGAGCAAGCAAGACATCGACGAGGTCATTGCAGCGTTCGCTCAGGCGGCGACAGACGCGAAAGCCATCGGCATGGACGGCGTCGAGATCCATGGCGCCCATGGTTATCTGGTCGATCAGTTCTTCTGGGAAGGCACCAATCAGCGTACCGACGAATACGGCGGTGACCTCGCGCACCGTTCACGCTTTGCCATCGAACTGATCCGGGCCGTGCGAGCAGCAGTAGGTCCGGATTATCCGATCATCTTTCGTTACTCGCAGTGGAAGCAGCAGGATTACAGCGCACGGCTGGTGCAAACGGTGGAAGAGCTCGACGCGTTCCTCAGACCGCTGTCCGACGCAGGCGTGGACATCTTCCATTGCTCGACGCGACGTTTCTGGGAGCCTGAGTTTGAAGGATCTGACCTGAACCTGGCCGGATGGACGCGCAAGCTCACCGGTAAACCGACCATCACGGTCGGCAGCGTCGGACTCGACGGAGAATTTTTGCAATTCATGGTCAACACCGACAAAGTCGCCCAGCCCGCGAGCCTGGAAAATCTGCTCAAGCGCTTGCGCAACGAGGAGTTCGATCTGGTCGCAGTCGGCCGCGCCCTGCTGGTCGACCCGGACTGGGCGTTGAAAGTGAAGGAAGGCCGCGAGCACGACATTTTGCCGTTCAGCCGTGAAGCGCTGGGCCGATTGGAGTGAAGGAAAGGGACTGATTTATTTAAAGGAAAGGTAAAGGAAAGGGACTGATTTATTTACAGCGCTTCACCGTAAATTAATCTGTCCCTGACTGCACACATCGCTGGGTCGCTACTGTCCCGTTCCCACCCCCAAAACCACCCCATCCCGCGTCTCGCTCGCTGCCCGCAAATAACTCTCGAATGAGTCGATGATCCCGGCCCATCCCTGACGACTTGCGTGTTGCCGGGCATTCAGCCTGACCCGGCGCAACGTCTCGTCATCCTCCAGCATCCACCGCGCGGCATCGACGAAGCCGTCTTCATCCCCAGGCATCGCTACCGCGCCGTTATGGCCGTGGCGAATGTGCTGGGCCGCCGCCGCTTCGTCATAGGCGATCACCCCCAGCCCTGATGCCAACGCTTCCAGCACCACGTTGCCGAAGGTTTCAGTCAGGCTCGGAAACAGAAACAAATCACTCGACGCATAATGCGCCGCCAGCGCATCCCCGCGCTGGGTGCCGCAGAAAATAGCGTTCGGGAGCTGACGCTGCAGCGTTGGCCTTACCGGTCCGTCGCCGACAATCACCAGCCGCAGGTTTTTCTCGGGATAGGTGCTGACCAAGCCGTCAAAGGTGGTCTTCAGCAGGCCGAGGTTTTTCTCCGCCGCCAGCCGTCCGACATGCAGAACTGCCGTATCGCCTGGTTCAAGGCCCCAACTCTCACGCAGCGCACTTGAGCGCTTCGACGGGTGAAACAATTGACAGTCAACACCCCGCGACAACAGCTCCAGTCGCTCGAAGCCTCGGCGTTCGAGTTCGGTTTTCTGCGTGAAGCTGGGCACGAGGGTGGCGTTTGAGCGGTTATGAAACCAGCGCAGATAAGTCGTCAGCAGGCGCGTGATGAAACTCAGCCCGTACTGCCGCGTGTATTGCTGAAAGTTGGTGTGAAACCCGCTGACGATGGCAATCCCCAGTCGCCGCGCGGCACGCAGCGCCGAAAGACCAAGCGGTCCTTCTGTCGCGATATACAGCACATCCGGGCGATTGCGCTGCCAGCGGCGCAGCAGCTTGTGCATCGACGACTGCCCCCACTGCAGCCCGGGATATCCCGGAATCGGCCAGCCGCGGCACAGCATCAAATCTTCCCCGGCCGCGCGCATTTCATCATCGCTCTGCCGCGGCCGAATCACCTCAACCCGATGCCCCCGCAGACGCAGCCCGTCGCACAAACGGCTGAGCGTATTGGCCACGCCGTTTATTTCAGGTGCATACGTCTCGGTGATCAGGGTAATGCGCAGGGATTTACTCATGAGATCAGTTTCTGAGCGGGTCGTTGCGCTTGTGTGGCGGTTGAGTGATGGATTTGTGACTGCACATGGCTTGCTGGGATTTGGCAGTAGCCTCGTCCGAACCTGACCGGTTGTTACGGCACTCGCCCCGATCAGGTTTGAGGATGACTGCGCAGACCAAGGGTGCATTATCCGCCAACGGTGAAGGGCACAAGCCGCGACTCACCGATGCGCTCGAAGGCAGCCGGTTCTGGCACGTAGTGCGTCTGCACTGGGTTCAGGCTAGTCAGTTGCAGGTGCGAACGGGGTTCAGCGGGCTTGGCAAGGTTCGCAGATTCAGCCTTGAGGGTTTGTGAAACGAACGGCTGAGTCGCCTGCGCCAGTGCTTGCATGAACGCGGGGGCGTGGGGTTCCGGCTTCTTCTGTCGGTCCATCACAAACGACGCAAGATGAGCGGTGGTTTTAAGCGGTGTTGATTCCGGCGCTCGCCCCGTCACTTGTCGTGTTTGTCCATGGCATTGCAGCAGGCTCGGGCGGTGGCGCTTCGGCAGGCCTTGGGCTTATCCCGCTAGCGATATCCGTCATTTCGACGTTCGCACAGTTCCTGATCATGCTCAGAGTGCAGTCGTTCATTAACCAGCTAAACCGAGACGCCGAAGGAAGTTGCAAGTGCGGTTCCACCTTCGGCGAAGGCGTATGGGCGATGCTGGGCTTAATGTGCTGGGTAGTTGTGATAACTATCGTTGTCATGATTGAAGCTATCAGAATGTATTTTTCCGGCCATGGCCTGTAGCCGTATGAGCGAGTGGATGCACTTATAGAACCTGCGTTTTACACAAAAAAGGCCTCACTCGAGGCCTTTTCTCTTCATCAGCGAATCCGTTCTGCCAGCGTCTCCGCCCCACGCTCCCTCACCCAAAACAACGTCTCCCTGGCCACCGCCGCAGCTTTATGTGTAGCGTGCTAGCAGGTCGCGCTGGGTCATCCAGGCCGGAAGCAACCTGTGCTGCCGCCTATCTCCAAAGAGAGGCAGCCGGGCGTGACGTCTAGTTGCAGATACTGAAACAGATCCGATAACTCTCCGTATGCCGGGTTGGGCTTGGCGTCCCACTCTACGATTAGCCACCTCGCCTCCGGGGTAACCTCAAACCACTCAATGGCTTCGGTCGCCCCCTCCATCCGCACGCCAACTTTTTCCAGTTGTTTGTTGGCCTGGTAGGGCAGGGCTATCCTTTCTTGAGTCGAATCCGTCCAGACACTCGATACGGTCGATCCGTCCTTGAATTGCCAATACACCGTCATCGGCTTAATGGGAGGCGGCTTCATCGGATCGTAATGAAAGACTTCGACCAGGTAGTGAGTGTCGATTTGCTGAGCGTCTTGCTCTTCGAGTCTTCGATGGGCCTCAGCTAACGTGAACTCATCAGGTTCTGTGTAAGTGATCGGCTGGTTCGTTGGTTTTTTCCACCAAAAATTAAACATCTGACTACTGGGTGATACGTCAAACCAGCGTGTTGGGGCGGCGATTTGAGAAGTGCTGAGCCCTATTTTTGTTATTGTTCTGTTGGGGGCATAGTGAAGCATTGCACGGGACGATGGGTCAGCTGTGAGCTTTATAGAGGCAGCGGGGCCATGGTCAAATTGGAAGTGAACGAACTCCGGCTTGATGCGAGGAGGCTCACGGTAACGAGCGTAACGCATTTCCAAAATGTAGTGACTCGTCCAGAAATCCAATGAAGAGTATTTATTCTGGATGGCGTATTCCAAGAGTGCATCCCTGGGCCGCTCCCTGAATGAGTCGAAGGCAAGCTCATGAGCGGGTCGAAGAGTGGGTTCGCTTTCTAACGTCAGGACGTCGTCCTCGACATACCATTTCCCTTTCGCATAGCCACTGGCACTTCCATATTCGACTCCCGCCGTAAATGTGCCGTCTTTTTCCAGCTGCAGTCCAGCCGCCATTTCCATCACGCCGTACAGGTAATATCGTCCTTCCAAAGCGTGGGTTTCGGCGCGAGTGCACGTCGTGATTACCCATAAGAGAACGACAAGGCAGAATTTGGAATTGGAACTGTCCGTTAACTTGAATAAATTCATAACATCCCTTTCATATGTCGCGACTCAAACGCGGAGAAGAATTCTTTGAATGACTGGCCATCGATTTTGGTAACTGAATATCAGAGCGACTATTCACCACGAACCATATGGAATGCCGAATTTCTCAACATAGGCTTTGGACTCAGCCGATGGCTGAACAAACTTGCCACCAGATAGGCCGTCACTTGGCCCGGTCGGATCGACCTTGGCCTGCACCCTTGTCACTTCAATGGGAGACAAGCAGGGGCCTGTTACCCAAACTTTGACAATGCCGCCCGGTGCCAGGCCGATGACGATGGCTTTGCGGTAATCGGTGATCCATTTCGCGTCGAAGCGACAAAATGTTTTTTCGCCCCTGCGCATAATCTCTCGGGTTGATTCGGGGATGTCGATGCGCGCGTGATAGATCTGTGGTTCAACCAGCGATTGCCAGCGAACATACATCTCTTTAGGAAGGTCAGCTTTGAGATATTTACCTTTGCCCCATCCCACGCGCTCGGGCCAGCCTTTGGGATCGCCTTTGAATTTTTCTGGTATCCCCTTGCTTCGCGCCCGTGGATAGCCAATGGACGGTACGCCTCTGGCTGCCTCAAAGCTGACATAACCGCTGATGTCCAGGACATTGACTGTTTCAATCCAGGCCTCCATATAATCGGGGGTAAATACACCTAGGCGCCACGCGTTGTATGGCATTGAACGACTGTTTGCGTTAGTGCAGCCAGTGAGCAGCATCAAGGACAGGGCGAGCGACAAAAGCTTATTCATTGGGATGCACCATGCGCAGACCGTTGTCACCTAGGCGGTTGATGACCACGATATCGAATTTACTGTTCGAGTCATTGGCCGGATTCCAGTGGGAGGAGAGCTGGACATAGCGTTGATAGAGCAATGTCTCTTCGGTCGGACCCAATGCGTAGGCGTTGGACTTCCCTAACCCGTAAGCGGTGACCTCGTCTGCAACGGGCAGTAGTCCATCCGGCAATGAACACCTTCATTTAATTCCTCACCACGAACCATATGGAATGCCGAATTTCTCAACATAGGCTTTGGACTCAGCCGATGGCTGAACGAACTTGCCACCCGATAAGCCGTCACTTGGCCCGGTCGGGTCTATCTTGGCCTGCACCCTTGTCACTTCAATGGGAGACAAACAGGGGCCTGTTACCCAAACTTTTACAATGCCGCCCGGTGCCAGGCCGATGACGATGGCTTTGCGGTAATCGATGATCCATTTCGCGTCGAAGCGACAAAATGTTTTTTCGCCCCTGCGCATAATCTCTCGGGTTGATTCGGGGATGTCGATGCGCGCGTGGTAGATCTGTGGTTCGAGCAGTGATTGCCAGCGGATATAGAGTTCTTTGGGTAGATCCGCCCGCTTGACGTATTTCCCAGCGCCCCATCCGGGTCGTTCTGGCCATCCCTTCGGATCGCCCTTGAACACTTCGGGAATCCCTTTGCTAAAAGCGCGGGGATACGTCATTGAGGGTATCCCCCTGCCTGCTTCAAAAATCACATAACCGCTGTTATCCAACACATTGGCTGTCTCAATCCAGACCTCCATGTAATCGGGAGCGAAGAAGCCAAGGCGCCATGCGCCATATGGCATTGACCGGCTGCTAGCAGTCGTGCAACTGGTGAGCAGCAGCATCAGTACGACGCCTAGTGCGTGCTTATTCATTGTGATGCACCGTTCACAGGTAGTTTTCATCAGACCGGTTGATGACCACGGTATCGAATTTACTGTTCCAGTCATTGGCCGGATTCCAGTGGAAGGAAAGGTGGACATAGCGTTGATAGAGCAATGTCTCTTCGGCCGGGCTTAAACCGTAGGAACCGGATTTTCCCAACGCATAAGCCATAAGTTTTTCGTGGATGGGCAGGAGCTCAGAAGGCAAGGCAAGGCGTTTATCCTCGTTTGGGACTTCTCGAAACGGCACGCCATGTTGCACCGCCAGCTCACGCATGATGCGCAGATACACAAGCGCCAGATCGTTGCGCACTTCCCGCTGACTGCTCACTGCGGCATAAACGCGTTTAGTGTGAGAGACATCGCCTTTGGCGTTGTTGGCGACGTCGACATGCCAGGTGCGGATTTCCAGCGGCAGGGTGTAGTTGGCGTAGATCGCTTCAACCTGTTGCAAGTCTTGCTGGGTGAGTTGATAACTGACAGCGCTGTGGTTAGGTGCGGTTTTAGCGATTTCGTTGTTGCGAGGCTTGCTCAGCATCACGCGCTCGACCATGTCGGGCAGATATCCGCCGCCCAGATCGGAGTGCACGCCGGGGAGAAGAATCTCGGCACCGCTCGCCTTATTTAGCGAAAAGTTATAGCGGCGTTCGTCTTTGGCAACGAGGTGTACAACCTTTCGCGCAGTACCCGGCGCCAGCCGAATATCGATGCCGGGATTGATGGCGTTATTACCGCTGAAGTCTCCGTGCATCCAGTCAGCAATGGCGGCCACGGTGTCAAAAATGCCGATGTAGTTGATGCAGAAATCTGTTTGAGGCCGCCAGGCAAAACTGTCTCCCAAGCCCGGTGTTCCGGCTGGGATGGCTTTGGCGACCACGCTGCCTTTTCCCTTTAGTACTTCATTCGCAAAATCCCTTGCCGCCGCCGCGCCGCGACTGAATCCGAAGATGTCGAATTCGATTCGCTTTATGCGCTTATCAGGATTGTTCTGCTGAAACCTCTGAAGGATTTCAAGAAGCAGCCCGGGACTCTCCTCGACGCGGGCTCTGACCCCTTGCGCGCCGAGCCCGGTGGCTTGGGAATACAGCGAGTCGCCTTGCGTACTACTGGTGCCGATGCCTTCGACATAGACTCGAAGTGCGGCCTCTGTCTCCTCATCTGGAATTTGCTTGTCGCTGTCGTCTCTGTAGAGCTCAAACAGCTTCGCCACATTGCTGCTGTCATTCCCGAAACTGTCGTCCGGTGCGCCGCCATTGCCATCAAAGCCGTGCTTCTGGCAGAACGCGACGATGTCAGGCGCTGCCTCTGCGAGATTCACGTCACGGGCATAGCAAGCGCGTGCTTTTTCACTGTTGTCCCGGTTGTTACCCGTGCCATCGAAGAACATGCCGATGCGCAGCGTAATCAACTGCTCCAGTTCAACCTCTTCCTCTTCTTCCTCCTCCAGTTCAGGTGTGGGACGCGGCTTCAGCCTTTCTTCGGACTGCGGAAAGTCGATCGCGATGTTTCCAGGCAACATCGTGTGGACGGGCATGGTCTTGCCGTCCTTGTCGGTCACGCCGTTGAACACTTCGCCGTTCTGCGTGGTGATCCGGTAACGGACGAAACGGGCGGCGGCCTGTTGCGCGTCGACCAGGGTGTACCCCGCCCCATAGCCATAAGGTATTGGCGTCACCGGTGTCGTAAGCGTGGTGGCACCGCCCTTTAGCACGTAAACGGCACGGTGATAGATATTCCCCGGCGCGCCCAGCTCGATCTCGCCATCTTTGATGCGGATGAAGGCGCCGCCGCAATTCAGGAGAAGCTCTTCCGGGGCGCTGATTTCGATCCGGCCGGCCAGGCTTTCAATCTTGATGTCGTCTTGGGCGAGCGCGTGCAGTGCGGCACTTTGGGCGTGAAGCTGAACGTCGCCCTGAACCGCTTTGAGTTGCAAACCCTTGGTGACGGCGCACAGGCTGATCGCACCTTCGGCGGTGCCGGTGATGTTGCGTCCGGCGCTGAGGTCGGTTGAGCGTGACGAGGTGATGGCGACGCTTTCACGACCGGAGGACACGCAGATGGCCTCGGGGCTGACCATGCCGATGCCGGCCGGCGCGTGCAGCAGAAGACCGGGCTCGGAGAGATTGGTGAGCGCATCGTTCAGTTGCGTTTGGCCGCTTGTATCGGCGGGAATGGCGCCCGCACTTCTCGCGGCCTGGGCCATGGTGCGGGCCAGGGAAAGCGCGGTTTCAAGCTGGTCGATTGCAGCGTCCATGTCCAGCTGCTGACCGTGCGCCTTGCTCTGTTCATCCGCACTGATAAACAGCCCGCTTCCCGCTCGAATCGCGCCCCAGCCATCCGTGCGCAACTCAAACCCTTCGCCGCGCTTGTCCTTCTCGTTATCGACCAGATGCCCAAGGTTTAGCTGGCTCTTGCCGCTGTGTTCGGTGCTGAGTTTGATATGTTCCTTACCGCGGTCGTCCTCCATCCGCAGCTTGTTATTGGCCGGAGTACGCAGCACGTTGCGTTTGTAATCGCTGCGCAGCAGCGTCACATGGTCGGGGTGTCGGCTGTCATGGAGGGCATGGGCGATGTAGGGCCGATCCGGGTCGCCTTGCTCAAACGCGATGGCTACTTCGGTGCCGCAGATCAGCGGCAGGTGCAGCCCGTGGGTATCCCCGGCATAGGGACGGGCCAGCCGCAGCCACAGACTTTCCTCACCGAGTTTCCAGCTATCGCGGTCGAACAGAAAGCTGACCTTGTAACGACCTTCGCTGTCGATGTGGCTGTAGGGATCGTTGGCCAGCGAACTGGTCACGCGCGCTGGCACAGTGCCCGCTATCTCAGGCTTGGCTAGCAACGGCGGCCGAAAACACACGCTCTCGGAATAGGGAATCGCTTCAAAGGTCAGCTCGAAACTGCGATCCCGCGCTGCACGCAGCTGCAATCGCGTGATCACAGCACCCGGCTCAAACGCCTGAGGCGCATCACCGGAAATCGCCAGCACCTGCGCCAATCCCAACGAAGCGCTGCTGCTGAGACCACTCAGGCGAGTCTGGTCATTCAGATACCGCTCATGCCGCAGCCGACCATAGAAAAACCCGCTTTCCCCCAGCAGATCCTCGTCCTGATCCAGCTTGTCGCCCAAGGCCTTATATGGCTCGGCATAGTGATACGCCTCGCCATAAGTGGTCGGGTCACCCCGGGTCTGATCAACATCCCCATCCAGCCAAGCACTGGCATCCCGATGGTGATAAGCCCGAAAGTGAACGCTCTGCTCCACCACCTCATGACTGACCTGCAGCCCCCAAACCCCATCCTGCCCGCTGCTGCCCAACCCCGACTGCGGCCGAAACGGCAAGCTCACCCGAGGCCTGACGTAATGACGCTGATCATCATGAAACTCGACCACCGCGATACCCAGTCGCTCGTCATTACTAAAGCGATACCAGATCCCCACCTCGGCCAACAGCCGCGAAATAAACGCCAGATCGCTCTCGCCGTACTGCATCACCTGCTCGCGCTTCGGATACTCCCGCACCAGCGTGAATAGAAAATCCTGCCCCTCAAAATCATGCCGCGTGCGTAAAATGCTCTCGACAATCTGCGGCACCGACTGATGCTGATAAATCCGGAACTGCCGCCCGCGACCCAGCAACGCCAAGCGCGGTTCCAGCGTCACTTCATAGCGCGCCTCGTCAGCGGAACCGGACAGCCGCTTGAAGCCGGTGATGACCCCATGCAACGTCCGCAACGCTTCAACCCGAGGCACCGGCAAGCCACGAATCGCAACAGGCAACGTATGTGCCGCAGCATGCAGGCTGAACTGAGCGGTCTTCCCCAGCATCCGCTCGGCGCCGATGTCCGGCTCGACGGAGGTAAACTCCACGCGATAAAGAAACGGCTGACTCAGCCGTTCCTCGCCCTCGAAGGCCAAGACGTCGAGCGCAAAGGGCAAACGATGAACAACAAGCTTATGGCGACTGTGATCGAAGAAAGGCGGCAATACGGTGAGCATGAATGAGCGTCCATGGCAGGAGAATGCGCCCCCGACCGGTCCATAAAGAACCGATCAACTCATCCATGACAGGGGCTGAAGCGGGCGAAGATGAGGCATTCCTCACCGTCATTCCATAGGCAAAACACGAACGGGACGCGTCCTAATGGAGATCAGGAAATGCCCTACACAGATCGCAAGGGGAAAGGCGTTTGAGCCGCCCGACGCTCCCGGCTGAAGGCGGAAGCAGAGTTGTGCAGTTTGATGTGGCGCGAGCCAGCTTGCCCGAAACGGGCTGCTCAAAATACGTCGAATAGTCGGCAGCAACCTTGGATTTCCAGAGCGCTGATCGACTCTTTTAAAAAAACGTGAGTATAAAAAAGGCCTCAATCGAGGCCTTTTCTACAAATCAGCGAATCCGCTCTGCCAGCGTCTCCGCCCCACGCTCCCTCACCCAGAACAACGTTGCCCCCGCCACCGCCGCCGGCATCATCAGAATGTTGACCACTGGAATCAGCAGCACCAGATACACAATCCCGCCGAAACTCATGCTCTGCCATCGCTTGGCGCGCAGCCAGGCGAGCATGTCTTGCCAGCTCATTTTGTGGTTGTCGGCGGGGTAGTCGATGTACTGGATGGCCATCATCCACACCCCAAACATTAGCCACAGCGGCGCGGCGACGAGGTTCACCACGGGAATCCACGAAAGGATGAACAGGCCCACGGCACGCGGGAGGAAATAGCCCAGTTTGCGCATCTCCCGGCTCAAAGTGCGCGGGACCATTTCCACCAGCTCGCCCCAACTGAACGCGGGAAAATCATCCGTCCCGCGCAGGACTACTTCTACCTTTTCAGCGAGAAAGCCATTAAACGGCGCGGCGATGATGTTGGCGATCATGGTGAAGGTGAAGAAAACCATGAGCGCGACAAGCACCACGAACAACGGCCACAGGATGTAGTTGAGAAAGCTGAGCCAGCCGGGGAGGGTGGGCATGAAGGAGTCGACCCACAACCTGAATTCGTGGCCGGCGAAGTAAATCATGGCGCTGAACAGCACCAGGTTGATCGCCAGCGGCAGCAGGACGAACAGGCGCAGACCGGGGCTCAGGACCAGTTTCAGGCCTTCGCGCAGGTATTGCGGGCCAGACAGGACGGGTGCAGGCATGTGTGCCTCCAGGCAGTGATATCGCGCCGACCTTACCGGCTTTGCTACGACGGCGGAAGCGCCGCCGTGGGTGAGACATTCGCTGAAACAATCGCGCAGCGGTAAAGTCTATGCAGGACTGCATGCGCAAAGGGGAGGATGAGGATAGGGCTGGCCTATGAGCTGGATTGTGAAACGATATTTCCTTAATCTTCTCCGCCCCGATAAGCTTGCGGCCAACTTTCACCGTTGCTGTGCCCCGAGTGGCAGCTTCTCGTTTTCAGGATCGTCGTGCGCCCCGTGTAGCCACAGGCGCCCGTCAGTCCCAACCCTCTCAACCGGCACGCCGGTTCAGACCCAGTGACTCCGACCACGCGTAACGATGGCCGGTCAATAGGAGTGTGTCATGTCTGATGTACGTCATTCGCGAGTGATTATTCTCGGCTCCGGCCCTGCCGGTTACAGCGCTGCAGTCTATGCCGCGCGCGCCAACCTCAAGCCGTTGCTGATCACCGGGATGCAGGCGGGTGGTCAGTTGACCACCACTACCGAAGTCGACAATTGGCCGGGCGACCCCCATGGCCTGACCGGCCCGGCGTTGATGGAGCGTATGCGTGAACACGCCGAGCGTTTCGAGACCGAGATCGTGTTCGATCACATCAATGCGGTCGATCTGGCCGGTAAGCCGTTCAGCCTGAAAGGCGACAACGCGACTTACACCTGCGACGCGCTGATCATCGCCACCGGCGCCAGCGCCCGTTATCTGGGTCTGCCGTCCGAAGAAGCGTTCATGGGCAAGGGCGTGTCGGCCTGCGCGACCTGCGACGGTTTCTTCTATCGCAACAAGCCGGTCGCCGTGGTCGGCGGCGGCAACACTGCCGTCGAGGAAGCCCTCTATCTGGCCAACATCGCCAGCAAGGTCACCCTGGTTCACCGTCGCGATACCTTCCGCGCCGAGAAGATTCTCATTGATAAGCTGCATGCACGTGTCGCCGAGGGCAAGATCGAGCTCAAACTCAACGCTACCCTGGACGAAGTCCTGGGCGACAACATGGGCGTGACCGGTGCGCGCTTGAAGAACAACGACGGCAGCTATTCCGAAGTGACCGTCGACGGCGTGTTCATCGCCATCGGCCACACGCCGAATACCAGCCTGTTTGACGGTCAGCTGGCGTTGAAAGACGGCTACATGGTCGTTCAAGGCGGTCGCGAAGGTAATGCGACGGCCACCAGCGTTGATGGTGTTTTCGCTGCCGGCGACGTGGCGGATCACGTCTACCGTCAGGCCATCACCTCGGCTGGTGCAGGCTGCATGGCTGCACTGGACGTCGAGCGCTACCTGGACGGCCTGGCGAACGTTTCGTTCTGACCTGATCTTCAGCTGCAAAAAAACCGGCTCACTGAGCCGGTTTTTTTATGTGTGCCGAGCAGGCGCTCATCGAACCTGAAAACGCCGCAGATGTTCTGCCGACGCACGAACTGTGGGAGCGAGCTTGCTCGCGAAGAGGTCCTGACATCCGCTAAACCTTCAGCGCCCGACATGCCGCTTTCGTGAGCAAGCTCACTCCCACACGAATGTGTTTACTGCACGAGAAGCCCGGCGTGTGCGTGGCCGGGTTGTCCTACAGACTTAAGCGCGCACTCAGGCCTTGGACTTGAGAGGCTCGGCCGAGAACTTCACGCCGGCCAAACCGTTCGCGATGAGTGCCCGAATATTGCCGTGGTCCGAGCCGTCCAGTGTATCGAGTACAGAGCGGTAGTGCTCGCCAAAAGCCAGCAGCGCTTCTTCATCGCTCAGGCCTTCCAGCAGCGCCAGGCCGAGGGTCTTGCAGGAGCCTTCGTTCTGGCCAGCGGCGTTTTCCACCGGGCCGTTGCTGAACGCCTGAGGCTGATAGTCGTAATGCGCGGCGATGAACGTCAGCGTGTCGGCGAACAGATGATTGCCGCTGGCGAGGCTGGCGCGCAGGGCGCTCAGGTCAGTCATGCTTCGGTTCCTTGACGAACGCGGCTTGCTGCTCGGCGCTGGCTTCTTTCTGGTACGTGGATTTCCACTCGCTGTACGGCATGCCGTAAACCACTTCGCGGGCGTCATCGAGCGTTATGTCGATGTGCTTCTCGTCGGCCTCGGCCTTGTACCACTTGGACAGACAGTTGCGACAGAAACCGGCGAGGTTCATCAGGTCGATGTTCTGCACGTCCTTGCGGCTGTCGAGGTGGGCAACCAGACGGCGGAAAGCCGCGGCTTCGAGTTCAAGACGTTGTTGCTCGGTCATGGTGTGCTCGGTCGGAGTAAAGATGGGCGGAAGATAAGAGTGGCAGTCAGGCCGGGCAAGCGTGGGCCTGAACCGGCGATCGCAGAAATCAGCGCGCTGCCGCCAAGGTGATCGACACCGATTCGGCGAAACGCAGTGCGTGGGGCTTGTCCACTTCGACTTCGGCGTATTGCACCTCATCATGGGTCATTACCAGGTCGAGCACTTCCTGGGTCAGGCGCTCAAGCAAGGCAAAGCGGTTGCTTTCTACATGCTGGATGATGGCCTTGGTGATGGTCCGATAGTTCAACGCGTGATCAATGTCGTTGTCGCGCACCGCTTCCTGCGCCGCGTACAGAATCGTCAGGTTGATCAGTACGTCCTGCTTGTTGAGGATTTCGGCCTCGTTGATGCCGATAAACGTACGCAGGCACAGGTCTTTGACCCTGATGCGCGCGGTGCCGGGTTCGAGTCTTGCCATGGACTACTTGCTCCGTCCGATCAATTGCAGAAATTCCATGCGGGTCGTGGTCGACTCGCGGAAGGCGCCGAGCATCACCGAGGTGTTCATGGTGGAGTTCTGCTTTTCAACGCCGCGCATCATCATGCACATGTGTTGAGCCTCAATGACCACGGCCACACCTGCGGCCATGGTCACGCCCTGAATCGCGTCGGCGATCTGCCGCGTCAGGTTTTCCTGAATCTGCAGGCGCCGCGCGTACATGTCGACGATGCGCGCGATCTTCGACAGGCCCAGAACTTTTCCGGTTGGAATGTAGGCCACGTGAGCCTTGCCGATGAAGGGCAGCAGGTGATGCTCGCACAGCGAATAGAGTTCGATGTCCTTGACGATCACCATCTCGTCGCTTTCGGACGCAAACAGCGCGCCGTTGACGATCTCTTCCAGCGTCTGCTCGTAGCCATGACACAGGTATTGCATCGCCTTGGCGGCGCGCTTGGGCGTATCCAGCAGGCCTTCGCGTTCAGGATCTTCACCCAGGCCGACAAGGATCTCACGGTAATGCTGTGGCAGTGACAGGGTCATCAATGTTTCCTCGGGGCGGCTTACTTGACGTGCCGTCCGCCGTTTACGGTCAGAGTGGTGCCGGTGATGTAGGAGGTATCCATCAGATAGCGCAGGCTCTGGTAGATCACCTCGGCGCCAGGTTCGATGCCCAGTGCCGACTTTTCCAGCGTGCGTGCGCGGTATGCCGCGTCGTCATCGGGTTGAAACATCAGCATGGCCGGGGCAATGCCGTTGACCTTGATATGGGGTGCAAATCTGGCGGCGAAGGACAGGGTCAGGTTTTCCAGGCCTGCCTTGCTGGCGCTGTAAGCGATGTGCTTGCTGCTGCCCTTGCGAGTGACGTCGTCGCTGATGTGAATAATGTCGGCCGTCTCCGAGCGCCGCAACAGCTCGGCGCAATGCAGATTGATGAGGTAGGGCGTCAGCATATGGACATTAAACATTTGCATGAACACATCCGACTCGTCCCCCGGCGTTTCGGCCAGCCAGTCGGACGCGTTGTGCACGATGGCCCTCAGGCTGCCAGTCTGCTCCTTGAGTCGGGCGATGAAATCCAAAACGCTCGTCTCTGACGAAAAATCAGCCTGAAGCACCACCGCGCCCAGCGCCTTTAGACGCTGCACGCCCGGCCGCTCGCTGCGGTAGGTGATGATCACAGGCTGGCCTCCCGCCAATAGACGCTCGGCGCAATAGAGGCCGACGCGCTGGCTGGCACCAGTGATCAAGACAGGGGCAGGGGAGCAGGCCATGGTCGTCACGCATTCATCAACGGGGAGAGAGGTCGGGCGAGTCGGTGCTAAATGGCGAACAGTGAAGGCTCGCGTGCACCATCGAAAACGACCGTGGGCCAAAGTTACCCCAACGGTCGGTTCTTGTACAACACCGGCAGGGCTGTACATGTTTTTGAATTGGCGCCACGTCGGGCGCTGCAACGCAGTTCGGCCGCGCCCGGATCGGGAAAGCGCTTGTGGCTGAGCGCTAGCGGGTAGACGCCGGCTCCGTTCCGCTGACCTGTGCAGGCGTGCTGCTGTGCAGCCACCCCGCCAGAAGATGGGTCGACAGCGGAATAAACCAGAACACCATCAGCGGTGTAAGGATCAACGTGCTGATCATGATGCGCGGGAATAAATCCAACTGACTGAGCAGCGGTCCCAGCACGAAATTGAAGAGCAGTGACACCGGGAAGAACGCCAGCCAGATGGCAACGGCTTGCTTCCAGCGCGGCGGGCGCTGACCGACGGCGCCAAACCAGCCGTCGATACCGCTCACGCGGTGCACGGAATTCTTGGCAAACAGGCCGCTGCCGCGCACCAGCCAGGAGCGTCGGGAGGCGGAATGCTCCCAGGCGTGCATGGTAGCTTCATCGGCAAAGCGGAAAATAATCTGGAATTCGTCATCCCCAGGCGGCGGAGCAAGCACGCCGGACCCGAGATAGCCGGGGAAGTCGGTAGCGAGCTGTTCGCCTTCATGCAGCCAGGCAATCAGTTCCTGATAGCGGCCATGGGCGACGCGACGGGCAACCATCAGCGTGACGGGTGAGGTAGACATTGTGTATCTCCGATAAACAAGTGAGCTTCCCGGGTAGGGAAATCACATGACGCGGCGCCGGGGTGGTGGCGATGCGTCAGCTTCACTGGAAAAAGCAAGCAAGGATTATTCCTGAATCCTGCGATAAAGCCAGAGGTGTTTATCGGATGAGGAGGGTGTCGTAGAGGATCGCCTGATCAGGCAATCCTAGAGGTGCATCGAAGGGTGAATCTTGCGGTGTTCCTGAAGAATGTACTGACGCAGACGTTCAGTGTCTTCTTTACTGTTCTGGCTCAACCGATACGCTGCCAGACCATGCTGAGTCAGACGTTCGAAGGTCCCGCGCAACGAAATCGGCGCATGGCCCTCCGGACAGAACCAGGCGGTAAATGACTTCGGCGGCTTGGTCTGCTTGCGTATTTCCAGCAGGATGCCTTTGAAGGACACTTCATGCACCCACAGCGCGGTGGGCGAACCTTTTTCAGTTTGCAGCGGCATTGGCTCAGGCAGTATCAAGCGCCATGGACGAATGCGTGGGCCTTCTTCGAAGATGCTCGGCGCACCCAGCTCCAGGTGCAGCGCATGAAATTCGTCTTCCACCAGATGCAGCGGGAAGGTCATTTGCTGATTATCGAACTGGGCCTGAATCGTGACTTGCTCATGGGCAGCCAAGCGAGTCAGCAGGTCCTGAATCTGCACGCCACCGTTCACCACCAGGCTGCTGGATTTGTCGCCCAGATTCAGCGTGGGGTTGTGCTGCATGTTCTGGATGAACTCCAGTTCATCCGGCGTGAGGATGTTGTCGCGCTGCATGGCCAGGCTCGATTAACCGGTTATTGAGAGAGCAGACAGATCGTTCGCAGGTAGGTTGCGGCCGTTCGTCAGTTGCAGGATGTTACCCCTTCAGGATTTCATTCTCCAGCCGAGGTTGCGCTCGTTCGGCGTTTAACTCGACACCTCTTTCGCTGGCCGGATCGTCGCGGCGTTCTGACCGGATTCGACTGCCAATCTGAAAGTGGTAAACGTACTCAACTGAGACAGGAATGTTCGAGCATCGTTGAACCTTATTTTGCATCAACGCCGTGCTCGTCGATCCGCTTCACGTTTGGCAGCTCAAGGTCAGGAGTCCAAGACATCGCGCCGCGCTGAGGCATAATGCCGCACGATTTTACCCGTCACAGGATGAACCCATGAAAGTCGCGATTATTGCGGGCTCGGTGTATGGCTCGGCAGAAGAGGTTGCCCGCCACGCCCAACAGCTTATTAAGGATGCAGGGCACGAAGTATTGTTCAATCCACGCGCCACCCTTGCCGATTTGCAAACTTTTGCGCCAGAAGCCCTGCTGGCAGTGAGCTCGACCACTGGAATGGGCGAGCTGCCGGACAACATTCAGCCGCTCTATCACCAGATCCGCGACGTGCTGCCCGCTGCCTGGCGCGGATTGCCGGGTGGCGTCATTGCATTGGGCGACGCGAGCTACGGCGATACGTTTTGCGCGGGCGGCGAGTTGATGCGTGAGCTCTTTGGCGAGCTGGGGATTCGCGAGGTGCAGGAAATGCTGCGTCTGGACGCCAGCGAAACCGTGACCCCGGAAAGCGATGCCGAGCCGTGGCTGGCGGAGTTCATCGGACAGCTGAACGCCTGAACGGCGAGCCTGCTGCTCATGGGCAGCCAGGCGCAATGTCCACTCTTCAATGCTTCAGGTGCTGGCCGGGCAATGGCCAAGCCATCCCTCAGCGTTATCGACCACCATTCAGCGTGCTCCGTGTTGATTGTGACCGTGCATCGGGTCGGCGAGACTCGATGACCATTACGCCCGCGTCTGCTGCTGACGCCCTGATGAATCCAGGGCAGCGGCTGCAGAGCCGGCTTCATCATCCGGGGAGAGCAACATGAGCGAGTCCGTGCGTTTTGAAAGCAAAGTGGTGATCGTCACCGGGGCGGGCGGCGGGTTGGGAAGAGCCCATGCGTTGTTGTTCGCCCGACACGGCGCGCGGGTGATCGTCAACGACCTCGGCGGTTCGGCCCACGGCGAAGGCGCGAATGCATCGGCAGCGGATCGAGTGGTTGCGGAAATCCGTGAAGCGGGCGGCGAGGCGGTTGCCAATCATGATTCGGTCACCGACGGCGACAAGATCGTCCAGAACGCCCTCGATGCCTTCGGCCGCGTCGACGTCGTGGTCAACAACGCCGGCATCTTGCGCGACAAAAGCTTCGCCAAAATGGAAGACGCCGACTGGGACCTGGTTTACCGCGTGCATGTCGAAGGCGCCTACAAAGTCACCCGTGCTGCCTGGCCCCACCTGCGGGACCAGAACTACGGCCGCATCATCTTCACCTCGTCCACTTCAGGTATTTACGGCAACTTCGGTCAGGCCAACTACGGCATGGCCAAGCTCGGGCTGTACGGTTTGACGCGAACGCTCGCCGTTGAAGGGCGCAAAAACAACATCCTGGTCAACGCCATCGCCCCTACCGGTGGCACTCGCATGACCGAAGGCCTGATTCCGGCCAGTGTGTTCGATCTGCTCAAGCCCGAGTTGGTCAGCCCGCTGGTGGTGTACCTGGGCAGCGAGCAGTGCCAGGACAGCGCCGGCCTGTATGAAGTGGGTGGCGGCTGGATCGGCAAAGTCCGCTGGGAGCGCAGTCTGGGCGCCGGCTTCAACCCTCATGCAGGCTTCTCGCCGGAAGACGTCGCGGCGCAGTGGCAGACCATCAGTGACTTCAGCGATGCGGCGCATCCGGCTGACAATGTCGAAGCGCTCAAGGAAATGATGGCGAATCTGCAGAAATTTGCCTGAGCTCTTTGTGCTCACATAACGGCCAGTCCGGGCGATCGGATTGGCCGTTTTTGTAGGAAAGTTATTTGCCGTGACGTAGGAACAGTCTCTGAATGAGGCAATGATTCCGTCTTCATTTTTTCAGCCTAAACCCCGCCCCGAGCCGCCCGACATTTCCTGAGGATCAACCGATTTTCAGGAGGTTTTATGATTGGCAATTTGAGCAAAGTGCAAGAGCGGCTGAGCGTGTATGTGGCTGCTCCCTACAAACGCTTCGAGGCCAACTCCGGGCTAAGTATCGAGGAGCAGGCGGTCAAACAAAAGGTCCGACAGTACTGGGCAGATGAGAGTCTTTCCAACATCAAAAAACTACAAGGCTTGAATCTTGATCTGGCCGGCTTCGACCCTACCCGGACGAACAACAAACAGTTGAGGGAGATCGGTGCGGTGTTGGCGGAGCGCGGATTTATCGATGAAGGGCTTGTAGATGCGATGTCCAGCATCGATATCGAATTCGACGCTGATGGAAAGGAAATTAACTCAGAGCGCGAAGTGAATGCTTATGCCTTTTTTGAGAAAGAGTTGGGCGCGCTTCATGGCCTGATGAACCGGGAAAATGATGTGGCCAAAGATGGCCTGGTGGAATTAAAAACGGTCATTTCCGTCGTGATGGCGCTTGCTGAGTACGCAAACACGCCACGCGAACGCTCGCTGGTGAACATCCGCGCCTGAGGCATTTCTTTGCGTGCGGCCCGTTCACGCAAAAAAAACCGCTGCAATCGCAGCGGCCAAATAAGACGTTGAATCCAGGAGCTTCAAAACACAACGTCGGTGACGACGGTTGAGCGCTTCCCCAAGCCGTTAGAGGGCCAGTGGTTGCTCAGAGGCTGCGAAGGGTAAAGGGTTTGAGGAACTCGAAACAGCTCGCGTTGTGACAAGCAGTGTTACCGCCACAGCAACAGTAGGAGCGCGCAACGAATAGGCAATAATCGTTCATTTTTCCTGCGCCATGGATCGGCCGGTCGCGCTCATCGCAATCAATAGTTATTCCATCGGTCTGCGATTCAGCGGGTTAGATGACAGCTCTTTCGGACTGCCCACGTATTCGACACTTTGGCTGGATGCCTCTGTGGCGCGGGCGGTCATTCTGGAGCTGTAAAGATGACTGAAGATTTCAAAAAATACCCCGGCCCGACGGCGGGTTCGCTGCTCGATCACGCCGATAAAGAGGCCGAGCTTTCGGCATTGATGGTCGCGCATTTTCGGGAGGCTCCGACTGTGCATCAGGCAGCGAGGCAGCTGCTGGCCGACGCACTGGTTAGAATTACGCGATTTCCCAACCCCGACGCGCTGTTCATTCATGCAAGCAATGCAGGCGGGCTCGATCCCGCACCCCTCTCACTGACCGAGGTCCTGCTGCGCGCATTTGTCGGAGACACCACTTACCTCGATGATCAACAAGCAGCGTTGTCGACGCGAAGGGACTCCGCGCACACTGCATATGCACCGGCAGGTCTGGACATCGGCGCGATCAGGGAAATGTTGCCTGATCTGCTGAAAAGGCTGCCCGGCTTTTTCAAGTTCAGTCTCGATCAGTATTGGGCAGTTGATGAGCATACTTTCACCCGGATTCTCGGCGAAGAGGCGGTCAGCGGCACACGCGAGGAAGTCTTCGAAACCTTGCAGTCGTGGGTGCTTGGCCACGCAATCCGTTTGGCCGTCGGCACCCGCGAGCTCACCCCTCAGGAAGAAGAGCGGCTGCTGAGCATTGTCGACTCTCCCGACTGCATAGGCCGTTATGCGCTGTCGTTGCGGACATCGGATGGCTCGGTGCTGCCACTGATCGGCTTCTGCGTAGCGACTGCCGAAGCCGTCGATGTCATGCCGCTGGTTTCAAATGGCGCCGATGGCGTTGTCTATCTCTTCAGCCCGTCTGGCGGGGTGGAGAAGTTCGCAACGCTGGACGCGATGGAACTCGAGTTCAAGCAGCGCCTGGCGCAGACCGACTCGCGGGATCTGATCCTGGGTTGTCTCTCGCTCGAACACCAGATGCTGCTCAACGACGTCTCGGCGGAGGCTTTAGACCTTGAATACTCACTGATGAAAGAAAAGCCAGCGGCCCGATTCATCGCGAGTCTTCGGGAGAAACAACTGCACGATTTCGACCACTTGCTTGCCCACGCACCTTTAAGCAGTGGCGACCCGGATGCGCTGTTGCAGATGTTCGAGGACGTTGGCCGTCTGGACGACCTGGAGCAGACTCTGAATGCTCGCTACATGGATCTGCTGGCATTCGTGCATGAGCGGCGCCTGCCACAATGGCTGCGGTTCGCTGCGCCGTCAGATCGTCAGCGCTACGAGACACTCGCCGCTGAGCAGTCGCTGTGCGAAGCGCGAATGCAAGCGCAACTGGTTGGCATCGAGACGCCCGAAGTCTTTGCACGGAAAGAAATCGCGGCTTATCTGATGAAACATCTGGGTTACACGCTTGACCCGTCCAGCGTGACGATCCATCTGCCCGATGAAATGCAGTTCGCAGACGCGCCGCTGAAGACTGTGTACACAAACACTCTATTGGGCTTTGCGCTCGACGGCATGCCGGAGACGGATTTGGCCCTCGCCCCGAGTATCGAGGTCGATGCCACTTATGCCCATGTACACCTGAACTTCGAGTTCGTGTGCCGCCTGGTGCGAGACCTCAATGTGAAGCAGCGCTACGGGAGCGAAGTCGAGCGTCGCTACCGCGACCAAACCGCAGTGGATGCCATAAGCGCATTGCGCGCCAGCAATATCGCGCTGAGTGCCTGGGCGGCCAAACTGCAAGGGCATCTTTCTGATCGCGGTCTGGCTTTGATCGAGCAAGTGCAGTCGAATCTTTCCGGCAGCCCCGCGATAAAGTTAGGTGGTCTGTACCTCAAAGGCGGCAATCGGCGTTTGGAAGATGTGGTCGTCATTCGTGAGGTCAACGGCGATGACGAGTTCTATGTGCTGTATGCACCGGGTCAGCCAAATGGGCGCGAGATGTTTGACTTCGACACCTGGCGCAAGCTGTCCCTCGAAGTCGGCAGCTGGACGGGTAATGCGCGCGGTGCGCAGTACCTTCTGGACCAGACCGTCGTCAAGGCAGACCAGCATGTCGTTCCGTACATTGAAAGCATTCAGCTGATGCCTTCGCAATGGTCTACGGACAGCCTTCAGTTCCTTGCCGTCAACGGCGCTTCTTTCACCGACGCGCTGTCGGGCCTGAGCCGTTACAAGGTCGATCAAATGCTGGCGCGCAATCAGATTGTCGCCAGTGGGCGGATGCAGCATGTCACCGAGCAACACCGGATGGCGCAGGTGGTGCTGACCCATCGGATTGCAGCACTGAACAAAGCCTACGATGCTTTTGGCATCACGCCTTGGCGCCAGGCTGCCCGTCGCGAATGCGAGTGCTTGATCGACAGGCATCTGAAGGCGTCCGGGGTACCGGGCCGCATCGACCCGGACACTGTGTTTTTTGATGTGGAGGGTAACGCTGGCGAGGGTGAACCGGATTTCGGCCGCTACACCACGCTCAAGTGCCTGACGGACCTGTTCATGGTCGGCTACTCGGAAGAGGAATACGATTTTGATCCCGATGCTGCCGTGTATTCGTCGATTGGCCAGGATGTCTCCGCGCTTACGGGTGCTTTCGTTGACGAGATGATCCGCGGTTCCAACTATGCCGATGAGTACATCAAAAAACTGCGCCAGCACACGTTGGGTCTGACCAATTCCCCGCCGCCCAGGGCTCGCGCCCTGTTCGCGCGCAAAACCCACTGTGAATTGCGCCGTGACGCGTTGATTGAGTACGCCGCAGGCCGGCTTGACGCTGATCATTACAACTGGCTCGTGCGGATGATCACAAGTCTGGACAGTAGTATCGTCGGGAACAATATTCAGGCGCCGGGGACACTCCATCTGCTGATGATGGCGTACAAATCCTTTGCCAATATCTACGTTTTCAAGCCGGATAAAGCCAATGCTCGCCTGGGAACGATGGTCTACACACCGGGTGCGCCCGATGGCTATCTGTTCCGCCAGGAGGATGACGTTGTTCGCTCTGTGTCCCGCCCCGGGATGAGCCGTTATTACTATGATCAGGTCTATTACGGCGCTCAGCGCATCATCGGAACGTTGATGCAAAAGCTTGAGGTCTCGCCCGTCGTCGACGGCAAGCCCTATAAAGTTTCTCACTCTGCGCCAGTGACACTACAGAGCTTGCACGGGATCGCGGTGCAGCACTTGATCGTGGACATCGACACGCAAACCGAGAGTGTCAACGAGCGAAGGCTGCTCAATACGTATGCTTTCGTCCGTAAATACGGCGGTCAGCTGGCTGGCTTGAACCCAATGACGAAGCTGGTCTGGACGGCGCTTCACGCGAGCGTTGATCTCTACCGCGGAATCCATGCGTATCAGGACGGCGACCGCGCGCGCGCGAGGGGCTACTTCATGAAGGCTGCATTCGGAGCCTTCAAAACGGCCAGGCAGATCCGCAAGATCCGCAAGGCCGAGAAAGTGAAGCGCCTGGGCAAGACGGCAAAACGGTCGTCTGGCAGTGTGCCGCGGTTTCGATAATCAGTGCAAAGCGCCCACCCCGGGCAGCTGAACCAGACGTTGAGTGAGCCGCATCCGTTGAACCGGGTCCTCACTCAACATCAACGCATGCTCCAGGTCGAAACGTTCGGCCTGTGGGCAATCCAGATGCTGGTACAGGCTGGCACGAGCGAGGTAATCGCTGGTGTTGGCCTGGCCCAGCTCCATTACGCGGGTCGCGTCCTTGAGCGCCGCGATCAGGTCGTCATTCAACTGATGCAGGTAACGCAGGTTGCGTGACAAACGCTGCAGCATCGCCGCAGGCGTCGCCGTTTGCATGTGCTCGGCATTGAGCTGCATCTGCGCACCAAACTGCCGCAGCAACAATTCACGACAGTCCTTTGGGTAGAGTCTGCGCCCGCCGCAAGGGTCCAGCGAATGGTCGGCACCGGGCACGCGCAACAAAAAATGCCCGGGGAAATTAACGCCTTCGAGTGGTATCTCCAGACGTCTGGCAATTTCCAGGGCGACCATCGCCAGCCCCAGCGGTTGGCCCCGACGACGTTCAAGGACTTTATGGATCAGGGCAGCCTGGGGTTTGGGCTGAGCGGCATCGTCCTGCTGAAATCCCAACGTCGCCAGTTGCCGCAGCAGGGGCTGGGCAAGCTCTGCGGCCGGCAACGACGGGAGCGCCGCACTGACGCTGCGTTCCAGAGCGTTCAGCTGGTCGCGGACAGCCCGGAAATCAACCTGGCCGTCGTGCTCGGTGGCGACCCACGCAGCGGCCTCGAAGGTAGACGGCGGGGTCCGTTCTAGACAGGCAATGCATTGCTGGCGCGGATTCATCGACTTCTCCGGCAGGATAAGACGGCTGAGAAGAGTTAACGGATGGCTCTGTTTTAGCCCTGGCCGCCGCCTTCGTCCAGCGTTGATTGATCGCGCGCGGCCAACGGCAGTCCGTCGTCCGGATCCTCCTGAGCCAGCCTTCTTTTTTTCAACCAGCGCCTATACTCGCCAGTACGAAAAAGGGGGAGCAGTGCCCATGTTCGCTCTCATGCAAAGCTCACGCGTGCAATCACTGCACATGATGGTAGAGCCGCGCACCGGCCTGAAGGCGGTGATCGCGATCCACAGCAGCCAGAAAGGTCCGGCGATGGGGGGATGTCGCTACCTGTCCTATCCAAACGAAGAGAGCGCCATCGAAGACGCCATTCAGTTGGCGAGGAACATGAGCTATAAAGCGGTGCTTGCGGGGCTGTCACTGGGTGGCGGAACGGCAGTCATCATGCGTCCGGCCCACGTGCCCGATCGTGCCGCCTTGTTCGAGGCGTTCGGGCGATTCGTGCAGACCCTCGACGGCCGCTACGTCACGGCCATGGACAGTGGCACTTCCAGGGAGGACATGGACTGCATTGCCCAATACACCCAGCATGTCACCAGCACCACGGCGGTAGGCGACCCATCTGCGCATACCGCCTTGGGTTTGTACGCCGGTATTCGAACCACGGCCATGGCGAGATTGGGCAGCGACAATCTGGAAGGTTTGCGCGTCGCGATTCAGGGGTTGGGCCATGTGGGTTACGCGCTCGCGGAACAGTTGCATGCGGCAGGCGCCGAGTTGTTGGTAGCGGATCTGGACAGCGGCAAGGTTCAACTCGCCATGGAGCAGTTGGGGGCCAAGCCGATCGCCAGCGAAGCGTTGCTCAGCACGCCTTGCGATATTCTTGCGCCGTGCGGGCTGGGCGGTGTGCTCAACAGCCACAGTGTCACCAAGTTGAGGTGCGCCGCAGTGGCAGGTGGCGCCAATAACCAACTGAGCTGCGCCGCCATTGCCGACCAACTGGAAGCCCGTGGCATTCTTTATGCCCCGGATTATGTGATCAATTCAGGCGGTCTGATTTATGTGGCGCTGCATCATCAGGGGCAAAGCCCGGGCACCATTACCGCGCATCTTTCTCAGATCGGCACGCGGCTGACCGAGGTGTTCGCCCATGCGCAAGCCGAAAAGCGCTCACCCGCGCGGGTTGCAGATGAGCTGGCCGAGCGGCTGCTGGACATGGACTGAATCGCTCCGTGACAACCCCGCAGTCAACCGGCTGAAGGCGACGTCGCGGGCGTGATCACTCTGCCTGCTCAGCCGCAGGAGCCAGCTCGTTGAGAGCCAGGGCATTGCTCTTGAAAGCGGCCGCGAAGACGGCACGGTTTTTCGCCATGAAAATGCTGGCGTCTTCTGCATGTTTTTCGGAGAGGCCATCGACGTTTTTCATCAGCACGTCAGTGAGCAGTTCGGCCAGTTCCAGCATCTGATCATGGGCATCGGCGAGTTTGCGGTCCACGAACGTAGTCTCCAAATCACGGGTACTGCGGTAAAGGGTTTCAACAGCCATTGTTGGCCTCGTCGTCATTTCCAGAGTTGTAAGGGATCAGCCCGGGCGCTCAACGCTTGTGGCCGACAGATGATGCAAAGACAGCGTACTCCGTCTTTTTACTGTGTATTTATACAGTGCGCAGCATAGGTGAATCGCCGCTGCTTGGGTAGGGGGTGCGCGCTCACTTTTTTGTCGCGAGCCACCTTGCGACATCTGGTCACGTTCTCAACCTTAGCCGATGGCCCTATTAATGCTTGCCTACAGCCATGCGCGCACGAGCAAATCGTCATGCGCACGGAGCATCATCCGGTCCCGGTCACTCAAGGAAGTACATCGTGAACATCAACGCGGCCATAGCCCTGCGTCGACAGATCCACCGCTGCATCGCAGCGCTCGTTATGAACAGTTTTGGTTGGGTCAGGGGAGGTGAGGGATGGGTGGTGTGAAATGGGCAGATCGGATGCGGGCCAAGCTGCATGGCGGCGCCAACAGCCTGGGCAATTTGGCCGTTGAAGCGTTTCACTATCTGGCGCTGTTCGGCATTGGCGCGGTGACCGCTTACGCCGCGATTAAAGCCTTCATCGGCATGCTCGGGCAGGAGTACATCGCCGTAGATGATATTTTGCTGTTGTTCATCTACCTCGAATTGGGCGCGATGGTCGGGATTTATTTCAAGACCAACCACATGCCCCTGCGCTTCTTGCTGTACATCGGGGTGACCGCTTTGATCCGTTTGCTGATCAGTGACGTGTCACATCACAAAGCGCCGGATCTGGGGATTATCTACGTCTGTGGCGGCGTGCTGTTGCTGGCGTTCTCGATTCTGGTCGTCAGGTACTCCTCGTCGAGGTATCCATCCGTGCAGGAGAAAGTGGAGTAAGCCATTCACGTCCTCTCAACCAGTCCATAAGCAGACCCATAAAAATGCCCCGTCTCAGCGGGGCATTTTTGCGCGCATCGGTCCGTCAGTTCACCCACACCCCAACATGGTAATGCCAGCCATCGCCTCGACTTTCCCAGTACGGATGTTGATAGCGATAGCCAGGCCGTACCGCTTCCCAGTGGCCGTGCTCGGCGACGTAGCGGTTGCCGTTCCAGCGCCAGTAGCCGCGGGACCAGATGTAGCCTGGACGCGGGGCCGGTTCTTCTTCGATGACGCGCACGGGCGGCGCTTGCGGGGCGACCACTTCGACGTATTCGGCGCGGGGCGCGGGTCGGTCGACCACTCGGCGCTCATGCACCACTCTTTCTTCCACGCAGCCGGTCGCGAGCGCCAGCGCGCCAATCAGCGCTATGTATCGTAGAGACATATCGTCACCTCAGACTTGTCCAGACTCTGCTGCTCGCCGTTTTCTGTTCACACGGGGCAGCCGGCTTGCTACAGGTTTGTTGTAACAGGTGCTTTCTGTCTGGGGGCTGAATCGGCAGGACTTACAGAGGAGTTGGCGATCATCGGCGGGTGGCAGGACGCATCAAGAATGATGCCCCGAAGAGGCTGCGCTGGCGAGGCGATGGATATCACCTCACTCCATGCGTATCAGAAATCAGAAATCAGATGCCGGCTGCCGACTGCGAACGGCTGAGAAAACTGGTTCGGGTGGGCGGCGGCGAAAGTTGCTTGAGGTCACCGTCGGTCATGGCTGCCAGGATTTTGATGGCGCTGTGGCCCTGTTCGATGGCGATGCCGAACTGGATACTTTCAATCAAGCGACGCAGGCGCTTGGGCGAATTGCGTTGCTCAGCACTGAGCAAGCGTTTGGCGACCACACCTGATTCATTCGACAGCGTCAGCATGATGGTCCCGTCGAGGCCCTGGATACTCAGGTTGACCCGATAGTCGGGATGGAAGGCGTCGGTGATCAGTTGAAAAGGGTTATCCATGGCCTGTTACCTGTTAACGATCTGCATAAGTTGACTGGGGGTGAATCCCTTTAGTTCTCGAAGCCGATCAACGGTTGATGATTCCTGCCCTGGCCGCGCTCGCTGAAGTCGCGGTGGTATCCATAAGTGTTCCGTTGAAAGGTCGTCTCATTGAGCGAGTCACTGCGCGGGGGGCCAATAAGTTCGCGCCGCGCAGGTGAGTTGTAAGCTCGACGATACAAAGCTTGCAGGGTTTGGGCCACAAGGGACGAAAGGTGTAAATGCTCCCCATGGGCGCACCGCGACGCGCTGAGTTGCCAACAAGGTCACGGTTTCGACGTCCATCGTGTACTGGCCAATCGCTTGGGTGTTTACAACCCGGCACCATTTGCGCGCTTCATGCGTTCTTAGTGTGCACCGGGTTGGCAAATGAACTTGCCGCTGTGGCTAGCGCAGCTAATCACTCTTGCGCTCGCCGCTTGATGGCCGCACAAAAAAAGGGGCGGGCCCGTTTCCAGGCCCGCCCCTCGTTCAGCAGTTCAGTGTTTCAAGGCTGCTGCATCAGCCGTGCAACGCGTCATCCTTCTCGAGAAATTCTTCTTCGAGCAGCGCGTCAGCACTGACCGGCTCGTCGTCCAGATCGCTTTCAATTACCGGAGCCGCACCGCGTTTGTTGCCGCGCAGTTTTCCGAAAAGATGTTCCAGCGCGTGGTCGAGTTTGACCGCTGCGCCATCCACTGCCTGATCAATCGAATCGGCCTTGTGGGTCACGGAAATAGGTTGGTGTCCTTTTGGCCGGGCTTCCATCTGGCAACGGATGTCATGCGGGCCGGGCTTGTCGCCGTTTTCGTCGTTGATGTGGACCTCAACGCGGGTGAGATCCTCTTCGTATCGTTCGAGCGTAGTTTCAACCGTGGTTCGTACCCACTCCTCCAGACGGACGCTGTTTTCGATGTGGTTATCGCTGTTGACCTGGATTTGCATAGTTCTTCCCTTACTTTGGCTTGCTCGGGAGAGTCTGGACGAGGTGTTTTTCGTCTGCCCTCATTCACAGTGTTGGCGCCGATCCACGAACAATTCAACCCCTTGCAACCGAGAATATATTTCGCGAATGCGGGAACTCGACCGGCAAGTCCAGTTTTGCTGGGCCACGTCTTTTCAGGGGCTGGGTTAAGCCGCCGCAGATTTGTTGCGAGATTCGTCGGACATCTTTTGCGCATGAGAATATTTATCATTAATATCGCGCCTCGCATCATTCCCACTGCCGTGCCTGAACCATGATCGATCCACCTCCGTCCTTGAGCTCAGCGTGCCAGGACCTCGACCACGAGGCCCCGAAGGCTGCACGCGCACGGTTTCTGGAGGTGTTTCTGTCCCAGCGTCCGCAAATGGAGGCGCTGGTCAGCCGAAGAGTGGGTTGCCGGGCGACCGCAGCGGATCTGGTGCAGGACCTGTTCCTCAGGTTCTGGAGGCGCCCGCTGGTCCAGGTCGAAGAGCTCAACACCTACCTGCTGCGCTGTGCTGGCAATATCGCCATTGACCATCTGCGCAATGAAGGCACCCGTGCCCGGCTCAGCGACGAGATGCTGCCTGACGCGCATCGGCCCGACACTGACGAACCCCAGGCGGCGCTGGAGGCGAGCAATGATCTGCGCCACATCGAAACGGCGTTGCGCGCATTGCCGGAGAAAACCCGGCAGATCTTCCTGCTCAATCGTATCCACGGACGCAAATATGCCGAAATCGCCAAGGCCATGGGGCTTTCGCAGAGTGCCGTGGAGAAACACATGATGCGGGCCCTGCAGGCTTGCAAGGCGAGCGTCAATCAGGACGTCGCTCGGGTTGTGCCCCCTGTCGGGAAATCCGGAGGGGGTCGTCGATGAACGCCTTCCCCGATCCGAAAACTCATTCAAATGCCGATTCCGACACCATGGCCCTGAGCTGGCTCAGTGTGCTGCACAATCAGCCGACGATCGCTGATCAGGCGCGTTTCAGCCGCTGGCTGCACGCCGACCCGGCCCATGCCCAGGCCTACGCTCGGGCTCAGGTGCTATGGGAACTCAGTGAAGAGCCTGCCACCACACTGGCCGGCGAAGACGCCGTCGCCCTCGACGCCTTGCTGCGGAAAATGGACGCGCCACCGCCGCAACGCTTGCCGGGCTGGGGAGCGGCGCTGGCGATGGCGGCGTGTCTGCTGCTAATGGTGAGCGTCGCGATGGGCTGGAATCCGCAGCGCTGGGCAGAGGATTTGAACGCTGATTATGTGTCGGCGCCGGGGCAGGTCCGAACGTTGATCCTGGCAGACGGGTCGCAGGTAATGATGGACGCCGACAGCGCCATCGCCGTCCATTTCCACGACGGAGAACGGCATGTCGAGCTGCGCCGTGGCGCCGCATTCTTTCAGGTTATCCACAACGGCGAGCCGTTCGTGGTCGATGGCGGACGCGGTGAAACCCGGGTGCTGGGCACACAGTTCGAGGTGCGACTGCAACCTGCCGGCGCGCAAGTCACCGTGCTTTCGGGCCGCGTTGGCGTGAAGGCAGACGCCGATGCGCCGCAGCTGATCCTGACGGCAGGTCAGCAGGCCCGTTATGACCGCGAACGCGTCACTGATCCGCAGCCCGTCGACACTGAAAGCCAATTGGCCTGGCGTCAGGGTTGGCTCAATTATTCCCGTACGCCCCTCGCCAATGTGATTAACGACCTTAACCGCTATTACCCGGGGCGAATCATTTTGCTTAACGATGAGCTGGCCGCGAAGACCGTCAGCGGCAGCTTCCCCAGCCGCGACCCACAGGCCGTGCTGGCAGCGTTGAAGTCCGTCATTGGTTTTGAGCAGTTCGGAGCCCTCGGGCGGGTCATTGTGATCCGTTGATCGCACGCGAGCGGTTTAGGTGTTTCGTATTCAAACGGGATTGATTGATGTGAAAAGGTGGTGTGGCGTTTCGGTGGTAGCGGTCTGGAGCGCCTGCGCCCAGGCAGCCGTGCCGGCCTACGACTTTTCGATCCCGGCCAAACCGCTGCCTCAAGCACTGAGGGATTTCAGTCGGGTCACGGGGCAGGGCGTGATCTACACCCAGGACGCGCCCTACGCGATCGATGCTCCTGCGTTGATAGGCTCATTCAGTGCGGAACAGGCATTACGCTTGCTCTTGAGTAGGTCCGCCCTCACATTCCGCCGCGCCACCGACGACACCTTTACGCTGCAGTCCCCGCCAGCCGAGGGCGTAGTCACCCTTGGCGCGACGCAGATCGCGTCCACTCGCAGCGCCGTTTACAGCTATCAGCCGCCCGCCGTGGCATCAGTGATGCGCAGCACAACCCCGTCGCTGGAAAGCCCGCAGGCGGTGAGTACCGTTCCTGCGCAGGCGCTGAGCGATCAGGCGCCGCGCAACCTCGACGATGCGCTGGCCAACGTGAGCGGCGTGACCCAGGGTAATACCCTCGGCAGCACCCAGGACACGTTGATGAAGCGCGGTTTCGGCGACAATCGCGACGGTTCGATCATGCGCGACGGCATGCCGGTGGTCCAGGGCCGCAACCTGAATGCCACCGCTGAGCGCGTCGAAGTCCTTAAGGGTCCGGCGTCGCTGTTGTATGGCATTCAGGACCCGGGCGGGGTGATCAATGTGGTCAGCAAGCGCCCCCAGTTGCCGTCGGCCAACGCGCTGACGGCTCGGGGTTCAAGCTTCGGCTCAGGCAAGAACGGCAGCGGCGTAACGCTCGATAGCACCGGCGCCATTGATGGCGCTGAAGGGGCGTCGGCCGGGCTGGCGTATCGCTTGATCGTTGACCACGAAGACGAAGATTACTGGCGCAATTACGGCGTGCACCGTGAATCGCTGATCGCGCCGTCGCTTGCCTGGTATGGCGATGACACCGAAGTGCTGGCGTCCTACGAGCACCGCGAATTTCTCTCGCCGTTTGATCGCGGCACGGCAATCGATCCTCGCACCAATCATCCGCTGGATATACCGGCCACCCGCCGTCTGGACGAGCCCTTCAACGACATGGAAGGGCGCTCGGATCTGTATCGACTCGAGGTCGACCACAGCTTCGACGACACCTGGAAAGGCCACATCGGTTACAGCTACAACCGCGAGACCTACGACGCCAGTCAGGTGCGGGTGACCGCCGTCAATCCGGCCACCGGCACACTGACCCGCTCCATCGACGGGACCGGCAACGCCCTGAGCACTGATCGCTTCACCACCCTGACCCTGAATGGCGATACGTCGTTGGCCGGCATGCGGCATGAACTGCTGATCGGCGTCGACGACGAGTACCGAAAAGTCGCGCGCGGTGAACTGATCCGCCAGAAAAGCCAAAGCACGTTCAGCTACGTGAATCCGGTGTATGGCCGGGAAGCAGAGGGCACTCAGGTCAGTGCGGCGGACAGCCATCAGCTCGACATCCTGCGCAGCGACTCGGTGTTTGTTCAGGACTCCCTGCACCTCAGCGAGCGCTGGATTTTCGTCGCGGGCGCGCGTTATCAAGTGTTTGATCAACAGGCTGGTAAAGGCTCGCCTTTCACGCGCAACACCGATTTGAACGGGCAGAAGTGGATTCCCCGAGCCGGCCTTGTTTACCGCTACAGCGATGAGCTGTCGGTGTATGGGAGTTACACCGAGGCGTTCAAGCCCAACTCCAGCATCGCCACGCTGGCGGGCGGCACCGTTCTGGATTCGGCGACGCTGCCCGAAGAATCAAAAGCGTGGGAGCTGGGCGCCAAGTGGGATTCTTCCGATGGCATCAGTGCGACGCTGGCGCTGTTCGACATCCGAAAGCGCAACGTGCTGGTGGCGAATTTTGACTCGGTGACAGCGAACACCGTGTACACCACGGCGGGTCAGGTGCGCTCGCGGGGGGTGGAACTTGACGTGAGCGGGCAGCTGTCAGAACGCTGGAGCCTGATTGGCGGTTACGCCTTCACCGACGCCTGGGTGGTTGAAGACCCGACCCTGAAAGGCAACCGCTTGCAGAACGTACCCCGGCACAGCGGGTCGGTTTCGGCGGTGTACGACTTTGGCGCCGCGCTGGGTGCGGACCGGCTGCGCGCGGGAGCAGGTGCCCATTACGTGGGCCAACGCGCGGGCAATGCGGACAATGATTTTGAGCTGCCCGGATACACCGTCGCCGATGCCTTCGCGACTTACGAAACCCGTCTGGACGGGCAAAAAGTGAAGTTTCAGCTGAACGTGAAAAACCTGTTTGATCGCACTTATTACAGCTCGGCGGTAAGCCGTTATTTCGTGTCGCTGGGAGATTCGCGGCAGGTGGTGATGGCGACGACGCTGGAGTTTTAACGCGACTGAAACGCAGCCCTGTACTCACCCGCCGTCGCGCCAACCGACTGTTTGAACCGGTTGCTGAAGTGGCTGGCGCTGGCGAAGCCGCATTCCAGGGCGATCTCGCCAAACGGCTTGCGCGACGAGCGCAGCAGTTCCCGGGCGCGGCTGAGGCGTCGGGCGAGCAGGTATTGATGGGGCGGCAGGCCGAAGCTTTCGCGGAACATTCGCGCGAAGTGGTATTCCGACAGCGCGCACATGCCGGCCAACTGGCCGAGGCTCAAGGGATCGGCAAGATTCTGCTCGATAAACTCCACCAACTGACGGCGCAAGTGTGGGGCCAACCCGCCCTTCAAGCGCAACCCTTCGCGCAGCCCCACCTGGCGCAGGACCATGTGATCGAGCAGCTCATGGGCGAGACTGCTGGTGAGCATGCGTTCGCCGGGCTCGCTCCAGTCCATGCGGATCAAACGATGAAAGCGCTCGGCCTGCAGCGAGTCGTCCAGAAACGTGTGCTCCTGCAACGCCAGCTGGCGTGGCTCGCGATCCAGCAGCGTGACGCAATTGAGGGCGAACTGTTCGGGGCTGATGTACAGATGCGCCAGGCGGATTTCCCCGTTCACCACCCAGGAAGACTGATGGCCGGCGGGCAGCGTGCAGATCTTGTCCGGAGCGCCTTTTAGGTCTGGCTGATCGCGGCGGAACGTCCCGGTGCCGCCGTCGATGTAGCACGACAGGGTGTGGTGCGTCGGCGCGTGGTAGTTCTGCGCGTCGTGGCGGTTGTTCCACAGCGCCGCCATCACCCCGTCGCCCAGGGTCGCGCACTTTTCCAGCTGCGCGTGGGGCGAGCTGTTCAGGGATTGGAAAACCTGGATGGTTTCAAGTGACGACATGGGCACTCCTCTACGCCTCGCATCCTACTCCGAGGGCCGCCGCCTGCCAGCGGGGTGACGATCAAATGCGCAAGTTTTTGCAAGTGAGCGCAGCGCCGCGTAGCCAGACTGAGGCTTCACTGGGGAGCCCGACATGAACATCACGTTGTATCTGCTGACCGTTTTGATCTGGGGCACGACCTGGATCGCCTTGAAACTGCAACTGGGCGAAGTCGCCATCCCGGTGTCGATCGTCTACCGCTTCGGCCTCGCGGCGCTGATCATCTTCGCGTTGTTGATGGCGACCGGGAAACTGCAGAAGGTCAATCGTCGCGGGCAGCTCATCTGTCTGGCGCAAGGGCTGTGCCTGTTCTGCGTCAACTTCATGTGCTTCTACACCGCCAGCCAGTGGATCCCGACCGGTCTGGTGGCAGTGGTGTTTTCCACCGCGACACTGTGGAACGCCCTCAACGCCCGGATATTTTTCAAACAGAAAATCGCGCGCAACGTCGTGTTGGGCGGGACGTTGGGGCTGATGGGCCTGGCGTGCCTGTTCTGGCCGGAGTTGGCCGGGCACAGCGCCAGTCGCGAGACCTTGATCGGCCTGGCACTGACCCTGCTCGGCACGCTGTGTTTCTCGGCGGGCAACATGCTTTCCAGCCTGCAACAGAAGGCCGGTCTGCGTCCGCTGACCGCCAACGCCTACGGCATGCTGTATGGCGCGACGATGCTGTGCGTGTATTGCCTGCTGAGCGGTACGCCGTTCGGGTTTGAGTGGAACGCGCGGTACATCGGCTCGTTGCTGTATCTGGTAATCCCGGGTTCGGTGATTGGCTTTACGGCTTACCTCACCCTGGTCGGCCGCATGGGCCCGGAGCGCGCGGCGTATTGCACGGTGCTGTTTCCGGTGGTGGCGTTGAATGTGTCAGCGTTTGCCGAAGGCTACCAATGGACCGCCCCGGCGCTGATGGGGCTGGTGCTGGTGATGGCGGGGAACGTGCTGGTGTTCAGGAAGCCCAGGGTGGTTACGCCGGTGGGTGCAAAACTGGCGTGAGAAGCTGGCTGGCGCGGACCGCCGGGAGCGGCATTCCCACGGGGACCGTGGGAACGATCACAGACTGGATTGAGAGAGCTGATCGTTCCCACGCTCTGCGTGGGAATGCAGCCTGTGACGCTCCGCGTCATCCCCGCTGAAATGGCGCGGAGCGCCGGGAGCGGCATTCCCACGGGGACCGTGGGAAAGATCATTAGAACTGTGACACTCAGCCCTTCCACACCTGCGTATTCACCAGATCCTGCGGCTTCTCGCCCAGTAGCGCGGCGCGCAGGTTTGTATAGGCGCGGTCGGCCATGGCCTGGCGGGTTTCGTCAGTCGCCGAGCCGATGTGGGGCAGCGTTACCGCGTTGCTCAGGGCGAACAGCGGCGATTCAGACAGCGGCTCTTTTTCGTAGACATCCAGCCCGGCGCCGCGAATGGTGCCGTCCTGCAGCGCCTTGATCAGCGCCGGTTCGTCCACGATCGGGCCGCGGGCGATGTTTACCAGAATGGCGCTCTTTTTCATCAGTGACAGTTCGCGCGTGCTAATCATGTGCTGGGTCTTTTCGCTGAGCGGCACCACCAGACAGACGAAATCCGACTCGGCCAGCAGTTGGTCCAGCGTACGGAATTGCGCGCCCAGTTCCTGCTCGAGGGCGGTCTTGCGGCTGTTGCCGCTGTACAGGATCGGCATGTTGAAACCCAGACGACCGCGTCGCGCCACCGCCGCGCCGATGTTGCCCATCCCCACGATACCCAGCGTCTTGCCGTAAACGTCGGTGCCGAAATGTGACGCCTCGATGCTGCGTTTCCACTTACCGGCTTTGGTGTAAGCGTCCAGTTCGGCGACGCGGCGCGCGCTGCTCATGATCAGCGAAAAGCCCAGGTCGGCGGTGCTTTCCGTCAGCACGTCGGGGGTGTTGGTCAGCATGATGCTGCGTTCGGTGAGGTAGCCGACGTCGTAGTTGTCGTAGCCGACCGAAATGCTCGACACCACCTCCAGCTGCTTCGCGCTCTCCAACTGCTCGCGCCCCAGCGTGCGACCGGCACCGATCATGCCGTGGCTGTGGGGCAGGGCTTCGTTGAACTGCTCGTTCAGATCACCCTTTTTCGGATCGGGGATGATCACGTTGAAGTCTTGCTGCAGGCGCTCGGCCATTTCCGGGGACACGCGGCTGAAGGCAAGGACGGTCTTTTTCATCGGATAGCTTCTCTCGGCAGGTCAGAAGGGCAATGCGTAGCACGCTAACATTCTTGCCGAGGGATTGGCAGGGTCACCGCCGTTGCGCGTGGGTGATGACTAAACCGTCTCCGGCAACACATGGGTCTGCAGATCCGCTTCATGGGCGGCCATGATTTCCGGCAACGAGCCGCGCAGGTACTCGACCCAGGTTTTGATCTTCGCATCCAGGTACTGCCGCGACGGGTAGATCGCGTACAGGTTCAGCTCGTGGGACCGGTACTGCGGCAATACCCGCACCAGCGAGCCATTACGCAAACCTTCGATCGCCGAGTAGATCGGCAGAATCCCGATGCCCATGCCGCTGCTGATCGCCGCCTGCATGGCGTCGGCCGAGTTCACCAGAAACGGCGAGTTTCCGATGGTCACGGTTTCCTGGCCTTCGGGGCCGTCAAACGCCCACTTTTCCAGCGGGAACACCGGGCTGACCAGACGCAGGCAGGCGTGATTGAGCAAGTCAGCCGGCCGGTGCGCCATGCCGAACGCCTTGATGTAGGCGGGCGAAGCGCAAACGATGCTGTACGTGATGCCCAGGCGCTGGGAGACGAAGCCCGAATCCGGCAGCTCGCTGGCGAGCACGATGGACACGTCGTAACCCTCTTCGAGCAGGTCCGGGACGCGGTTGGTCATGGTCAGGTCGAACGACACGTCCGGGTGATTGCGCCGGTATCGGGCAATCGCGTCGATGACGTAATGCTGGCCTACGCCGGTCATCGAGTGGACTTTCAGCTGCCCGGCCGGGCGCGCATGGGCGTCGCTGGCTTCGGCTTCCGCTTCTTCCACGTAACCGAGGATCTGCTCGCAACGCAGCAGGTAACGCTTGCCCGCTTCAGTCAGGGCGATGCGGCGCGTGGTGCGGTTCAGGAGTCGGGTTTGCAGGTGGGCTTCGAGGTTGGAGACAGCGCGCGAAACGTTTGCGGTGGTGGTGTCCAGTTGAGCGGCAGCAGCGGTGAAGCTGCCCGCCTGCGCCACGCAAGTGAAGGCGCGCATGTTTTGCAGAGTGTCCATTGGCCGTTCTCAGGTGAGATAGCAAATTGTGACATGAAGTAACTGATCCATGTCAGCCATACCAAAGGATTATCTCCTGTTCGGTAACAAAGATTCGCAGAAGTCCCGGCTTATCGCCGGACTAGACGCCCCCTAGAATCGCCGCATCATCGATTCCCCCTCCATTAGGTAATTGCAGCAGTGCCGCGTCGTCTCGTCAGAGGGCTCAAGCCCCTCAGTGTGTGGGCTTTAACGTTACTCATCAGCGGCTGCATCGGAACTGGCGGAATTGCCCCACAAGGCACAGCGTTGTCGCCCGACGCGCTGGCCACCGACGACGCCATCAAGGCGGCCGACAAAGACGCCCACTGGCCGGCCGGTCAGTGGTGGCGCGCCTATGGCGACGACCAACTCAATCGCTGGATCGCGCTGGCCGCGCTCGGCAGCCCCAGCCTGGCGATCGCCGCTGCGCGCGTGCGTCAGGCCAAGGCCCTGGGAGGCATCGCGGAGTCGGCGGAATCCCTGCACATCTCCGGTGACAGCTCCCTGAAACGCCACAACTGGCCGACGGATCAGTTCTACGGCCCGGGTGAGCTGTCGAACACCAGCACGTGGGACAACAACGCGTCGCTGGGCCTGAGTTATTCCCTTGATCTGTGGGGCCAGGAAAGCAATCACTCCGAACAGGCGATGGACATGGCGCACATGAGCGCGGCCCAGGAGCGTCAGGCGCAGCTGGAATTGCAGGACAACATCGTCCGCGCCTACATCCAGTTGTCCCTCAACTATGCCCAGCGCGATATCGCCGAAGCGACCCTCGCGCAACAAGAGCAGATCGTTGAACTGGCTCAGCGCCGTCTGAAAGGCGGCATCGGCACCCATTTCGAAGTCAGCCAGGCGCAAACCCCTTTGCCTGAAACCCATCGTCAGATTGACGCCCTGGACGAGGCCATTGCCCTGAGCCGCAATCAGATCGCTGCGCTGGCGGGCAAAGGCCCGGGCGAGGGCGCGAGTTTGCAGCGCCCGACGCTGTCACTGAACGCAGCGTTGAAGTTGCCGTCGGCGCTGCCCGCCGAATTGCTGGGGCAGCGCCCGGATGTGGTGGCCAGTCGCTGGCGGGTGGCGGCGCAAGCGCGAGGCATTGATGTGGCCCATGCCGGGTTTTATCCGAACGTCGATCTGATGGGCAGCCTGGGTTACATGGCCACTGGCGGAGGCATGCTGGAATTCCTCGCCGGCAAGAAATTCAACTACAGCGTGGGCCCGGCGATCACCTTGCCGATCTTCGACGGCGGGCGTTTGCGTTCGGAACTGGGCGTGGCGTCGGCGGGCTATGACGAAGCCGTCGCGCAGTACAATCAGACCCTGGTGATGGCGCTGAAGAGCATTTCCGATCAGCTGATTCGTCGCGAATCGATGGACAAGCAGCAAGCGTTCGCCGATCAATCGGTGGCCGCCGCGCAGAAAACCTACGACATCGCGATGGTTGCCTATACACGCGGCCTGACCGATTACCTCAATGTGCTCAACGCGCAGACGCTGTTGTTCCATCAGCAGCAGGTCCAGCAACACGTCCAGGCCGAACGCCTGACGGTGCACGCGGAATTGGTGGTGGCGCTGGGCGGCGGCTTGATGGCCGGCAATGACTCTCCTGCGCCGGAAAAGACCGCTGCCCCGAAAACGCCGGTGTCACTGGCGGTGTTTGATAAATGATGCGCTTCGGCAGGGCCTGGCGATGAACGCCGCTTTTAACTGGCTCAAATCCCTCGAATGGCGGCGCGGCCTTAATGATTGGGCGCGCAGCGATGGCGTGACGTGGATCTACATCGCCAAGGTGCTGACCGCGGCATTTTTGACCTACTGGATCGCCATGCGCCTGGAACTGCCGCAGCCGCGTACGGCCATGATCACCGTGTTCATCGTCATGCAACCCCAGAGCGGTCAGGTGTTCGCCAAGAGTTTTTACCGCTTGCTTGGCACCGTCGCCGGTTCCGTGGTGATGGTCACGCTGATGGCGCTGTTCGCGCAAAACAGCGAGCTGTTCCTCGGCAGTCTGGCGATCTGGGTCGGCTTCTGCTGCGCCGGGGCCGCGCGCTATCGCAACTTTCGCGCCTATGGTTTTGTGCTGGCCGGCTACACCGCCGCGATGACCGGATTGCCAGCGCTTGCTCACCCGGACACCTCGTTCATGGCAGCAATGTGGCGTGTCCTGGAAATTTCTCTGGGCATCGTCTGCTCGACATTGGTCAGCGCCGCGATCCTGCCGCAGAGCGCCGGCGCAGCGATGCGCAACACCTTGTACCAGCGCTTCGGGACCTTCGCCCAGTTCGTCATCACCGGCCTGCGCGGCGAGAGCGATCCGGCGTCGTTCGAAGCCAGCAATGTGCGCTTCATCGCCGATGCCGTCGGGCTCGAAGGCCTGCGCGCGGTCACCGTGTTCGAAGACCCGCACATGCGTCGCCGCAACGGTCGACTGAATCGCCTGAACAGCGAATTCATGACCATCACCACGCGCTTCAACGCCTTGCATCAGTTGCTCGAACGCTTGCGTCGGCGCGGCGTGACGCCGGCGGTTCAAGCCATCGAGCCTGGCCTGAATTCGCTGACTGGAGTGCTGGAGCCTTTCGCCGGGCGCGCGCTGACCAACGCTGACGCCGCGCTGCTCGCCAATCGGTTGAGCGTGTACAAGACCGATTTGCCCGAGCACGTGCGCAGCCTGCGCGCCGCGTTCGTCAAGACCGAGCCCAGCGATGAGGACCTGCTGGATTTCCACACCGCTTACGAGTTGCTGTATCGCTTCGTCGACGACATGCACGACTACGCCCAGACCCACGCGTCACTGGCCGATCACCGCCATGTGCGGGAAAAGTGGGTCGAGCCGTTCGTGTCCACCACCAGTTGGCTATCGTCGCTGGCGTCCGGAGTGCGCGCGACGTTCATTCTTGCGGTGATGTCTGTGTATTGGGTGGCCACGGCCTGGCCGAGCGGTGCGTCGATGACCCTCGTGTCCGCCGCCACGGTGGCGCTTTCCGCGACCACGCCGAACCCGAGGCGCATGTCGTTTCAGATGGCGTGCGGGACATTCCTGGGCGCCGTGCTGGGCTTTTTCATCACCTTTTTCGTGCTGCCGCGCATCGATGGTTTTCCGCTGTTGTGCATGGTACTGGCGCCGGTGTTCGTGCTCGGCACGTTCCTGACCACGCGGCCGCAATGGGTCGGCTACGGACTGGGGCTGCTGATTTTCTTCAGCATCGGCTCGGCGCCGGATAACCTCACGGTCTACAACCCGTACGCGTTCATCAACGACTACATCGCCATGGTCCTTGGCATGCTGCTGTGCGCAGCGGCGGGGGCAATCATCCTGCCGCCCAACAGCCGCTGGCTGTGGCAGCGGCTCGAAGGCAATCTGCGTCACCAAGTGAGTTTCGCCATCAGCGCGCCGCTGCGCGGGATTCGCTCCAGTTTCGAAAGCCGCACCCGTGACCTGATGCATCAGGCCTATGGCCTGGCCGCCGGCAAACCCGAGGTGCAGCGCAACCTGCTGCGCTGGATGTTCGTGGTGCTGGAGATTGGCCACGCGATCATCGAGTTACGCCGCGAGCAGGACATCCTGCCGGTACACCCCAGCTACGCCGAATCGCAACCTTGGCGGCAGGCGATTCGCGCCATGGGCCGCTCGCTGATTCGGCTGTTCATCCAGCCTGATCGCCACAATCTGGCGCGCAGTCTGTCGGCCGTCGATCACGCCATCGTCTGCGTGCAGAACACTGACGAGCCCTTCGCACCGCACTTCGACACCTCGGCGTTGCGCCGGGTGAAAAGCTACCTGCACTTCATCCGCACCTGCCTGCTGGATCCGCAATCGCCGCTGGCAGGCGCCACGTCAGAGCAGGCATCTGTGGCCTCGCCGCAAGGACAACTCAATGCCTCGTGAACTCGCCTTCCACGGCGTTTACATGCCGACCGTGACCGTCATGTTTCTGGTGGCGATGGTGCTTTCCTGGGCGCTGGACCGCTTCATGTCCGGGCTCGACCTGTACCGTTTTTTCTGGCATCCGGCGCTGCTGCGTCTGAGCCTGTTCAGCTGCATTTTCGGCGCCATGGCGCTCACTGTTTACCGTTGAGGCACGTTGGTTGAGATGAAAAAGCTCTTCAGTCTGATCGCGACTTTGTTGATTCTGGCCCTGGCCATCTGGATCGGCCGGCTGCTGTGGATTCACTACATGGACACGCCGTGGACCCGCGACGGCCGGGTGCGGGCTGACGTGATCAACGTCGCCGCCGATGTCAGTGGCGTGGTAATCGATGTGCCGGTGAAGGACAACCAGCCGGTGAAAAAAGGCGACCTGTTGATGCAGATCGACCCCGAGCATTATCAGCTGGCGGTGAAGCAGGCCGAGGCGATGGTGGCGTCGCGCAAGGCGACGTGGGAGATGCGCAAGGTCAACGCCAATCGACGCAAAGACATGGACGCCCTGGTGATCTCCGCCGAGAGCCGCGAAGACGCCAGCAATGTCGCGACCTCTGCCCAGGCGGATTATCAACTGGCGGTCGCGCAGCTCGAAGCCGCGCAGTTGAACCTGCAACGCACCAAAGTGCTGGCGGCGGTGGACGGCTACGTCACCAACCTCAACGTGCATCGCGGCGACTACGCGCGGATCGGTGAGGCGAAGATGGCCGTCGTCGACAGGAATTCTTTCTGGGTGTACGGCTTCTTCGAGGAGACCAAGTTGCCCCACGTCAGAGTTGGCGATCCGGCGGACATGCAGTTGATGAGCGGCGAAGTGATGAAGGGCCACGTCGAGAGCATCGCCCGCGCCATCTATGATCGTGACAACCCGGAGAGCCGCGAACTCATCGCTGACGTTAACCCGACTTTCAACTGGGTGCGCTTGGCCCAGCGCGTGCCCGTGCGCATTCACCTGGACCACGTGCCGGAAGGCGTCGTGCTGGCGGCGGGGATCACCTGCACGGTGATTGTGAATCCTGAGCAGGAAGGTTCGGTGCAGTAACACCTGAGATCCATGGAGGCTGAACGTAAGCCTTCGCAAGCAAGGTGGAGCGCCACCCCGGTTGCTCTCACAGGCTCGGGGTGGACTCGGCATCTCTTACTAGCTCACAGCTTCGAGTGGACGCAGGACTTGTGGGAGCGAGCTTGCTCGCGAAGACTATCAGCCCGGTAGCTAAAAATGCTGCGAATGTACTGGCCCCTTCGCGAGCAAGCTCGCTCCCACAAGTCTTGCATCGACCTCAGGTTAGTACGCGCCTGAGTGGGCTTGCTGTGGCAGCTAAGCCTTCTTATCCAGCTTGAATCGCTTGCTCAGAATCCATTCGAGCAGTGACTTGGGCAGCAAACGTTCCATGAGCGGCAGCGCGCGGCTGCCGTTGCCGGATCGCAGCAAGCGCGGGGGATGACGGCGTTGTACGGCGGTAAGCACGTCGCGGGCGAAATCGGCGGCGGGTGTCGGATTGCCCTGTGACGCATTGGCTCTGGCGCGGATGCCTTCTCGCCACGGCCACCACGGCGAATGTTCGTGAATCACCTGCTCGGCCTCGTGGCTGGCGTTCTGCGCGAAGTGGGTGTCGATAGCGCCGGGCTGGACTTCCATCACACGAATCCCGAAAGGCGCCAGTTCCATGCGCAGCGCGTCGGTCATGGCATGGACGGCGGCCTTGGACGCGCAATACGCACCCGCGAACGGCGTCACCAGCACGCCCGAAACGCTGCCGATATTCACCACCAATCCCTTGTTGCGGCGCAGTGTTGGAAACAGCGCGCGCGTCACGCCGACCACGGAAAACACGTTGGTTTCGAACTGCCTGCGCATGGCCTCGACACCGCCATCCAGCAACGGGCCAATGCCACCGTAGCCAGCGTTGTTGATCAGCACGTCGAGCCCTTTGCCACGTTGACCCAGCTCGGAGACGAGTCGATCAATCGCAGCGCTGTCATTAACGTCCAGCGTGACCGCGCGGAAACCTGCAGCGGTCAGTGACTCCACATCCGCCGGCTTGCGTGCGGTTGTCCAGACTTCATAGCCTGCCGCTTTGAAGGCATCCGCCATGGCGCGGCCGATGCCGCTGGAACAACCGGTGATCAACACCACAGACATGGTTCAGTCCTTGAAAAAAGAGAGGAGCGGCGCTCAGCCGGAGAATGTGCCTTGCAAGTGTTCGGCACGAAACTCCAGGGTCTGCGGCCGATAACCCGGGCGCAGCGGCGGCATCGGCAAGCAATCCTGCCACTGGCTGCCGGGCAACAAATCGCCCGGCCCGCGATAGCGCGGCGCGGTGTAGGTGTCTTCGGCCAGATTGACGGTATCGCCCGGCGCGTAGGCCGCGATTTTCCAGCGCAGTTCGGTAAGCGAAACCTTATTGCCGTTATCGATCAGCACCAGCAACGGCCGACCTGTCGGGCACTGCTGCGGCATATAGTTCACGCGCAGTTGCAGACGCTCCAGGCGCTGCCCATCGCGGCTGTCTTCCCAGACCACAAACGCGGCCACTACGCCCAATCCGACCGCTGCTGCCAGGGAAACGGGCAGGGCTCTGGAGGGGTAGCGCAGAAGCAAGATCAGCCAGGTGAACAGGAGTACGGCGCCGAAAATCATCGTGTCGATCTCGCGATTGCAGATGCGGGCATCGTACCGAAAGGGGAGGGGATTGGGCTAATGGATATGGCTCAACCCGAACCGTCCAGCGCAACCGTCCAGCCGGACCGGCGGTCAGTCAGAAATCCGGAGCCACACTAGTCTTACGGTATCTCCTGCAACGGATTGCACAGGTCATGGCTCATTCCTGCCCGCTACATACCCGCACTCCGACACTCACGGTAATAGAACCGCGCAGGCTGCCGGTTCGTACGGTGTCCTTTTATCGGGCTCAAACGGATGCGCCCATGACCGCGCGGGTTGACCGCCTTGCCTACGACCCCGTAGGAAGGCAAACGGCGCGTTGGGACCCGCGACTATGGGCTGCCGCCGATCTGGCATCGGACGCGACGAGCAATGTGAGTGTGGTCTTCTCGCTCAGCGGGGAGCGGCTGCTTTATGAGAGCGGCGATGCGGGGTGGCGCCTTCAATCAGTGGGGGAAGGTGGGCAGCGTGACGGGGGCTGGGACGGACGCGGAATGGTTCAGCGGGTCGAATACGACCAACAGCTGCGGCCGATCGCCTTATTTGAAGAACGGGGCGTACGGGACGGTACGGCGCAAACCTGCGTCGAGCGCTTGAGCTATGGAGGGCCTGATGACCATCACGCCAACCAATGCAATCAACTAGTCAGGCATTACGATCCGGCCGGCTCGCTGTGCAATACGTCGTTCGATATAAACCGGAATGCGCGCTCGCAGGCGCGGCGTTTTCTCAATGATCTGAACATGTCCAGTTGGCCGGAATCCGACGAAGCTTGCGACCAGCTTCTGGAACCCGGAGACGGCGCCGGGATGGCCTGGCGATTCGCTCCCACAGGCGAAATGTTCGAACAACGCGATGCCATGGGAAACACCCGGTTTTTTGCCCAGACGGTCGCCGGGCTGCTCAAGCAAACCCGCTTGCAGCTGGCCGGCCTGCCAGCGGAAACGCTGGTGAGCGATATTCAATACGACGCTTTCAATCGCGCGGTTTCAGAAACAGCCGGAAATGGCGTGGTCACCTCTGCGGCGTATTCAACACAGGACGCTCGTCTGGTGAACGTCCAGTCGACGCTTCCCGGTGGAGAAAGACTGCAGGATCTGCATTACGCCTACGATCCGGTCGGCAACGTGATCAGCATTGAAGATGCTTCGCTCCCTCAAAGCCATTTCATCAATCAGCTCACCAAGCCCATCAGCACATTCACGTACGACACGCTGTATCAGCTCATCGAGGCCACCGGTCGGGAGCTGGCGTCGGTCAATCGAGGTCGGGATCTTGCGGTGTTTCAATCGCCGATCGACCCCTCCCGACTGACGAATTACCGGCAGAACTACGAATACGATGCGGGCGGCAATTTGCTCAAACGCAGTCACGTTGGCGTGCAAGATCATTCGCAATGGCTGGCGGCGGCCAAAGGTAGCAACAGGTGCTTGGCTCAACTGACTGACACGCCGCCAACTGACGCCGAGATTGCTGCCGCATTCGATGCCAACGGTAATTTGCAGCGGCTGGAGCCCGGGCAAAATATTGAGTGGAACTCTCGCAACCAGTTGCGCAGGGTGACCCTGGTCGCCAGGCCTTCGGGAGTGGATGACAGTGAGGTTTACGTCTATGACGCAACCGGCCTGCGTGTGCGCAAGATTCGGACTGTTCAGGCTAAAAACGTCGTCCATTTGAACGACGTACGTTATCTGCCGGGCCTGGAAATCCGCGCCAATAGCGCGACTGGCGAAACGCTGCACGTCATCACCGCTCCTGGCGGACGCAACGCGGTGCGGGTTCTGCACTGGGTAAAGGGCAAGCCGGAGACGATAGACAACGATCAGACGCGTTACACGCTGAGTGATCACTTGGGGTCAAGCCTGTTGGAGTTGGATCAGCAATGCCTGTTGATCAGTCAGGAAAGTTATTACCCCTTTGGAGGCACAGCCTGGTGGGCCGGCCGATGCCAAATTGAAGCGCACTATAAAACCGTGCGTTATTCAGGAAAAGAGCGGGACGCGACCGGGCTTTACTACTATGGCCTGCGGTATTACGCACCGTGGCTGATGCGCTGGATCAATCCGGATCCGACGGGTGAACAAGGCGGGGTAAATCTGTTTTGCTTTTGCAGTAACTCACCGATCCGCTATCGCGACTCCCAAGGCGCAGCCCCTTACGATGTTCCCCAGGTCGTGGTGGTAGCCGCAGGAATGGGGGATTTCAGCCCGGTACAGCAGGCGAAAATGAGGCAGGCGCTGGACGCTGCAGGTTATCTGGTGGCTGGAACGCGTGATCAACTTCGCGAAGTGTCACCCAGCCAGGATGTAGTCAAGGCCTTCGACGCGACGTTTGGTGAACTGCCGGCACCCATTCGCGCTGAAACGAAAGAGGCCGTCGCAGAAAGCCTCGACAGTTATTGGAACCTCTTAACGGCATTTGGTAAGCCGCACGCGGATCTTGATATCGAGCTTTTTGACGGTCCATCCATGCTTAAGGGACGTACTTTATTGGCGGGAGAGTTCGAAGATGTTGTCCAGAGCTTTGGCGTTTCACGCACCCATCTTGACCAGGATCATGTGCTTGAGGTTGCCTGGACGTTGATCCATGAAACTTCCCATGCAGTCAATTTCACCGTTGATACCCATTATTACAAGCAGCCGAAACTGGAGGCCGATGCTACCGCTAAGGCTGTGCGAGGCTGGAGCAAACAAATAAGAAAGTCCTTGTCGCGAATTGTCAAATCAGGTCCTTCCGAGAAGCATGGCACTGCTTCTGTTTACGAGACCAGCATGCAAGGTTTAACAGATGACGCGGCTAACCGGCATCAACGCAGGGCCACCTTTGTGGGCAATGGCCGCGTAAGATCCTCGCTGTTACAGATGAATGCAGACACTTTTCCCGCGTTGGTCAGCGCAACCCGATTTCCTGAAAGATGGTTGCGCAAGTAGGTCTGACAAATATGCAGATCAAGACGGGAAGAACTCGACGCGCGACCCGATCAGTCATGTCAGGCCGGTGAAGCGGATCATCACTGGAATGGGGCGTGAAAATCGAAAGCGGAAAAAAGGGGAAAGGATTGGGCTAATGGTGCGTTGTGTGCTTCAGGTGATGGAGACCGCCACGTCACCGTGCGCAGCCTCCACACTCTACCTACTTGTCGAAAAAATAAGGTTTGTCGTTAGTGACGACGCCATGTCCATTCTCGGTATGCGGTTCTGCCGTCAACACCACCTTTTTATTTCGAATAATAGCGAAGGAGCTTCCGGGGAATGTTGCCCTTGTCTCCCCGTTGGGGTTGAAAGGTTGAAAGATCGTAGGGCCGGTATTTTCTTCACCAATTGCTCTGAAATTGATGTGGGTAATTTCTTTTTGATCCTTGCCTTCGTATTGCGGGAAAACGGCCTCCACATCCTCACCGCGAACCAGTGTGTAATCAGGTCGATCGAAGAAAGGGATCGGGTAAGCTTTGTTGTTATCGCTCATGATTCATCATCCTTGTGAATGGGTCAGAGGTGAATTGACCTCTTCCAAAAAGTACCTTTCGCCCGCCGGCCTGAATACTGTTAGAAGTGACACCACCAAGATGAATTGGCGATAACGATCGGCGCGAATATTCCGGTTCTCACCGCAACTATTCACAAAAAAGCCCCCGAAAACCCTCTGCGGATGGGGAATACGCAGAGGATTGACGGGGGCTAGTACTACTAGGTGAAGCGGTATTAACGCGCGATGGTCTGGGTCTTCACGCCGGCTTCGATGCCTGGGGTGGAGCGGCCGTAGACGTCTTCGAAACGTTCGATGTCGTCTTCGCCCAGGTAGCTGCCCGACTGGACTTCGATGATTTCCAACGGGATCTTGCCTGGGTTGCGCAGACGGTGAACCGAGGCGATCGGGATGTAGGTCGACTGGTTCTCGGTCAGCAGGAACACGTTGTCGTCGCAGGTGACCTGAGCGGTACCCGATACAACAATCCAGTGTTCAGCGCGGTGGTGGTGCATCTGCAGCGACAGGCTGGCGCCCGGCTTGACGGAGATGCGCTTGACCTGGAAACGGCCGCCCATGTCCACGGAGTCGTACGAGCCCCACGGGCGATAGACTTCGAGGTGGTTCTGGGTTTCGCTGCGGCCTTGCTCGTTCAGCGTGTTGACCAGTTGCTTGACGCCCTGAACCTTGTCTTTGTGGACGATCATCATGGCGTCTTTGGTTTCGACGACAACGATGTTGTCCAGGCCGATCACGGTCACCAGTTTGCCGTTGCCCTGGATCATGCAGTTGCGGCTGTCCTGAATAACGACATCGCCTTTGGCAACGTTGCCGTTCTCGTCTTTGGCGTGCACGTCCCACAGGGACGACCAGCAGCCGACATCGCTCCAGCCCGCATCAAGCGGTACGACGCACGCGCGCTGGGTTTTTTCCATGACGGCGTAGTCGATGGAGTTGTCCGGGCAGCAGGCAAAGCTTGCCTCGTCCAGGGAGATGCTGTCGCCTTCGTGTTTGCTGCGCTCAAGGGTCAGCAGGCAGTTGTCGTAGATGTCCGGATCGTGCTTTTTCAGCTCTTCCAGATAACGGCTGGCGCGGAACAGGAACATGCCGCTGTTCCAGTAGTAACCGCCGGCCTGGACGAATTCCTGGGCGCGTTGTTCATCAGGCTTTTCAACGAACTGTTGCACGCGGCTGACGCCTTCAGGCAGCAGGGCATCGGCGGTGGACTTGATGTAGCCGTAGCCGGTTTCAGGCTTGGTCGCCGGAATACCGAACAGCACCATTTCGCCGCGTTCTGCAGCGACGGTGGCCAGGGCCAGTGCGCGTTGCAGGGCTTTCTGATCGTCGATCACGTGGTCGGCTGGCAGGACCAGCATCAGCTCGTCGCGACCTTCATTGGCCAGCATCATCGCGGCGATGGCGACAGCAGGCGCGGTGTTGCGACCAAACGGTTCCATGATCACGGCCTGAGTTTCCAGACCCAATGCACCGAGCTGCTCGGTGACGATGAAGCGGTGGTCCTTGTTGCACACCACAACCGGGTGCTGCATGCCGTCGAACTGCAGACGCTCGACGGTCTGTTGGAACAGGGTGTGTTCGCCGGTCAGCGCCAGGAACTGTTTTGGAAACTGTTTACGCGAAAGAGGCCAGAGTCGGGAACCGCTACCACCTGACAAGATCACTGGAATCATTTTGTTTCTCCGTTAAGCAAAAATCGTTCGAATGGGCTGTAGGTCTTTTCGGTCTTTTCGGTCTTTTCGGTCTTTCTGGTTTTTGTCTTGCATCGCCCGGCGTCCTCTTGGCTGTCTGCTTGCTCCGCAGTGCCTGACGCCGAACGCTTAATCCCGTAAATCCTTGGCAGCGCGCTTGCGATCAAGCGCGCGCCTAAGGCCTCTCGGCCAGATTCAACTGTGTGTTACTGAGTGCCCGTCGGACGCTTGACCCAGACTGGCGACAGGCTGCTGCCGCTGCCAGTGACATACAGAACGGCAGCTTCACCGCGCTCCAGTGCAACCGGCTTCAGGTCGGCAACTTTCTTGTCGCCGTCAAACAGCGCGAAGCTGACTTTGACCGGGTTGATTTCACGCTCGCCGGTGCCCTTGGCAGACACAGCCTTGACCACGTCGGTTTTGCCATCAGCCGTTTTCAGGGTCAGCGCCTTGTCGCTCAGGTTCTGGACGCGAACCAGGGACTTCTGCTTGTTCTTGAACGGCGGCTCTTCAACCAGCTGCGGTGCGCCCGAAGTGTTGTTGACGATGGTGTAGTAGTGATCGCTGGCCAGTTTCACCGGCAGCGACTGGCTGCCGACTTTGGCGGTGTAGTCGCCCTGTGGCATGAAGCCGAAGTCACTGCTGGCCAATGGGCCGATTTCGTTGAGGCTGGTGTTGCCGACGCTGGCGGAGATTTCGCTGCTGCTGGCGTTGTAAACACGCACGAAGGTCGAGCCTTTTGGTGCGGTCGGGCCATACAGTGCGGCGTCGCCACCGGCGAATGCGGAAAGGGAGACGAAGCCCAGGCTCGCGGCCAGCACGCAGGTTTTCAGCAGGTTGGTTTTGCTCGAACGAACTGGCATTGGGTTCTGCGAAGTCATAGTCAAAGAGTCCTCTCAGTTTTGCGCCCGGGTGGGCGACTTGGAGTTGTTGGCGTTGTCCGCCAGATTCTGTTGGGGGTCACGGGCCTTTTTGAGTTCAGCGATCCACTGTGGGTCGAACTCGGTCAGGTCGTTGTGAGCGGGCAGGTAGCGTTCCGGGAATTCCCAGATCAGCACCTGCGGCGGGCTGCTCTTGAAGGCGTCGGTCTGCAGATACTTGAGCATCGGCAGGATCGGGCCATGGCCGTCTTCGGCATAATTCACCACGTCTGCGTGCAGGGCCTGTTTGAGCGCACCGGCGAAGTTCCAGTTCGGGTTGGCGCTGTAGCTGGTGCCGACCAGACCCACCGCAACCGAGTTGTCCGCGAACAGGGCATCACCGCTTTCGGCGTCAGCTTGGGCCGGGTTGGTGCTGCGCTGCTGCAGGTCATCCGGCTTGGGCAGCAGGTTGGTGAACAGCGGGTCCAGCGGCAGGAAGTTGGTCAGATCGCCCTTGTAGGGTTCGGTCGACTTGGCTTCGGTGACGAAGTTCTGCGGTTCAACGTTCAGCGGCACTTGCTTGCTGATCACGTCCCCCAACTGCTGGGCGACGATTTCCGCGCCCATTGGCGTCCAGTGAGTGTCGGTGCGCAGGAATACCTGGCCCTTCTCCTTGGCGCTTTGCAGCGGCGTCAGCAGATCAGGGGCAAGGATGCCGGCCTGATTCACCTGGGCGTGGAACTGCTGGTACAGATCGGTGTGCAGCGTGGCCGGTTTGTTGTCACCGACGTGCTCGGGGTACAGACGGGTCTTGGCAGGAACAATGGCCAGCACCAGTTGCGTGCCTTGCTTTTTCAGGGTGTCACGCACGCCCTGAATGATCGCCAGGTTGTCGGCTTCGTTCTGCTCGCTGTTGGCAACGGCGTCGAATTCTTCGTCGGTGTACAGCCACTGGTCTTTGCCCAGGATCACGCCCGGACGACCTTCGTTGAACACCTTGTAGTCCAGCGCCGCCCAGAGGTTGGTGCCCAGACGCTTGATCGGAAATTCTTCGTCGTAGTGGGTCTCCACCGCTTTGGTCCAGTGGCCATTGAGCACGGTGGTTTCTTTCGACGTCGAGAAACCGATGAAGCTGCGCAGCGACCACAGGCCCAGCACCAGCAGAAGTGCCAGGAACAGGAAGATGTAGAGGAAACGTAATGAACGGGTCATGTCAGGCTCCTCAGAACTGGAAGTAAAGGAACGGCGAGAAACTGGCCGCCGAGAGTTTCAGGATCGATGCAACGAACATCAGCAGGATCAGGGCGCGCATGACATAGCGCGACCAGTCGACGGTCCAGTAGGCAGGCTGAACCTGCGCTTCGGTGCCGACGATGTAACCCGGTTGATGAATGCTGCCTGGCTTGTCGCCCGGCACGGCCTTGATCAGGCCTGGCTCGGCAGCGGCAGGGCCATCGACCTGCACGGCTTTGTCGGTCGGTTTGGCTGGCGCGCGGTTGCGGTAGAAGTCACGCAGGCCGAAGAAGGCCAGAGTGATGTACGCCACGACCAGGGTTGCCACTTGCAGGCCTGTGAGGCTGGCGCGGTTGAGTTCTGACAGACCGAGATCGCCGAAGCTGAACATGGCGCCATACATACGGGCGGCAACATGCAGGTTTTCCGAGCGGAAGATGACCCAGCCCATGACCACCAGCAGGAAGGTGAACGCCCAGCGAACGACGTTGAACGTGCGCGGTGCCGTGTTCAGGCCGATGGCCTTCTCGATCGCCAGCCACACACCGTGCCAGGCACCCCAGACGATGTAAGTGATGTTGGCGCCGTGCCACAGACCGCCCAGCAACATGGTCAGGAACAGGTTGCGGTAGGTCGCGACCTTGCCGCCACGGTTGCCGCCCAGCGTGATGTACAGATAGTCACGCAGCCAGGTCGACAGGCTGATGTGCCAGCGACGCCAGAACTCGGTGATCGACTGACTGATGTAAGGCTGTTTGAAGTTTTCCATGAAGCGGAAACCCATCATCAGACCCAGGCCGATGGCCATGTCGCTGTAGCCGGAGAAGTCGAAGTACAGCTGAGCGGTGTACGCCAGCGCGCCAAGCCATGCGTCACCCGTCGTCGGATTCTGCAGGGCGAAGCAATGATCGGCGACCACTGCCAGGGTGTCGGCAATAAAGACCTTCTTGATGAAACCCTGCATGAACCGCGTGCAGCCCTCGGAGAACTTGTCGAGGGTGTGCGTGCGGTTGTTGAACTGATCGACCAAGTCGCGGAAGCGCAGTACCGGCCCTGCAATCAGGTGCGGGAAGATCGCCACGAACGCTGCAAAGTCGATGAGGTTGCGCGTTGCCGGCGTGTCGCCACGGTATACGTCGATGATGTAGCTGATGGACTCGAAGATGTAGAACGAGATCCCGATCGGCAGCAACACATGGGTGAGGATGAACGGCTCAAGGCCGATCGACGTCATCATTGCGTTGATGCTGTCCACGCCGAAGTTGGCGTACTTGAAGTAGCCAAGGATGCCCAGGTCGACCACCACGCCGAGCAGCAGCCAGCGCTGTGCCGGTTTGGTTCTGACCCCGGCGGCGCCTACGCGCAGACCGATCCAGTAGTTCCACAGCGTCACACCTGCGAACAGTGCCAGGAAATCCACTCGCCACCACGCGTAGAACACGTAGCTGGCGACCAGCAGCAGCAGGTTGCGATAGCGTTGCCCGCTCAGGTAGTACAAGCCGAGAAACACCGGCAAGAACAGGAACAGGAACACGTTGGATGAGAACACCATCCTTTATCTCTCCATTTGTCCAACATCAAGGGCCGAAGCCCCCCCAAACCCCCCACGAAAAATGGAGGGGTGAAACATGTTCGGTTTAACCTGGAACTACCCTGTGGGAGCGAGCTTGCTCGCGAATAAATGGGTGCCTCTCATGGCCCCTTCGCGCGCAAGCTCGCTCCCACTTGAGCCTCTGCTGCTCTTACGAACCGCCCTTGTCGCCTTTGTCACCCTTGTCGTGCGTCGGGTCATAAGTGCGGGTTATGTCGCCGCCGAGGCGGAAGTTCTTGAACGGTTGCATCTTGTGTTTCTGCTCAAGGACATCCGGGCCGCAGTCGTACAGCGAGCAGTACGGTTCAAGCCAGGCGAATTTCATGTCGGTTTTCAGGTCCGTCATGTCCTGCTTTTCGCCATCGCGGGCGGCGAATTCACTGCCTGAGTTCTTCACGCCAGCCAGCACCCGATCACCCAGACGCTTAAGGGCGCCGTTGTTTTCCTGACGCAAATCGACACCATTGGCCTGGGCGAAACTCGCGATCATGGCCAAAGGCGGAAGTGCGTAGTTGTGGTACGCCAGCGCACGCTGTTTGCGCTTGAGTTCGTTCGGCAGAAACCCTTGCGGATCGACCTGATTGGCGCCGATCTTGAATTCCTTCACCGCCCAATCGAACAGGTCCTGGCGATTGGTCGCGACTGCCGTGGACATCACGGCCCAGGCCGCCCAGTACGAGTGGTTGTTAGTCTTGTCGAGCGGCAGATCGTTCCAGTCGCTGACGACGTGATCCGCCAGTTTGCTGAACCAGGCTTCGATCACCTGCGCTTCCTGCTGGCGGGTGGCCAGAGGATGCGATTCGGAGAACTTCAGGCGCAGGTAAGCGGACGACATGCTGCCCAGTGCCCATTTGCGCATCGACTTGCCGGTGTGGTTGAAGTCGGTGGATTCCAGCGCATCGGCCTTGGCCCAGGTGGTCAGCATGTTGAGCGCGCAATCGAGCTGCTCCGGACGGCCGTCGCGCATGTACTGCATCACCACTTTGCTGGTGGCCCGCTCCATGCTCGTGATGTCTTTGGTCGCGTCACGGAAGGCCTGGTCCGAAACCATGTTCAGCGTGGCGCGGGCCTTGTCCGAGCCTTCGTATTTGCTGCGAAACTGCAGCGGACCGGTGTAGGGCTGCGGGATCGAGTCACAGCTGAACTTGCCCTGGCCCGTCTTGAATTTCTCGACACCTTCGTAGTAGCCCTGCGGCGGCACGAGTGTCGATGCAGCGCTGGCGCCTGTGGCGAACAGCGCCGAAGACATCATCGCCAGCGACAGAAGGGTAGGGAGCATCAGTTTTGGAGTGTGCATAAGAGCCTCATAACCCGGCTTGCGCGGTTTGATGCGCGACATTCGGGAACACGTTGCGTTTGCATACTTTCGCTTCGACCTGCTGTGGCGCAGTGCCCGCTTCGGGACCCTGCACTTCCAGTGCGAGCAATTGCTGGTCAGCCCAGTCCTTGTCGTCGCGCAGTTCGAAGGAGAAGCGCCCGTCGGTTTCAGATGTTTCAGGTTTTTCGATCTTCAAGTCTTCGTGGCGACCGTTCATGTACCAGAGGCGCGCCTGAAGGGTTTTCACTGAGTTGTCGGCGAACTTGATGTCGATCTGATTACTGCCGTTGCGCACATCCTTGATGCCGTTTTTGCCGTTGACCAGCAACTCGTTGATCCCAGGTTTAAGGGTGGTGCTGGCGCTCATGACCGCCGGTTTGCCTTCACAGCCGTTGTCCAGCAGCGACATCATCTGGCGATAGATGGTCTCCTGGTCCAGGCGGTAAAGCGGCGAGAATTCCCAGATGAGAATCTTCGGTGGGTGTTTCTGGAAGTCTTCGCTGCCCAGGTACTGCAGCATCGAACCTTCAAGGCCGCCGCCCGGGAAGGCGACGTTCAGCACATCAGCACCAATGTATTCCTGCAAAAAGCCGGAGAAGTTGTAGTTCTTCCCGCTGTGACTGGTACCGACCAGCGTGATTTCCGGGTTGCCGGAGTCACCAAACAGGTCGCCGTCGGCGGCTTCGCCTTTGGGTTCCGTCTCGAACTGGTCCATGTACTGGATGGCATAGCTTGTGCCGCACAATTGACCGGCCATATTGTGAAGAGTGCCCTTCTTGCCCATGCGACCTGACAGGTGGGTCTCGAATTCCCGGCGCGGTACACCGGCAAAAGCCTGCATCTTCTTCACGGAATCAGCGACGATTTTTGCTGTGCGCTGAGCGCCATACGGCGTCCAGTGCTGGTCACCGCGGAAGTAGAAATCGTGGGCCTGTTGCTCATTGGTCAACGGCGACAGGTCCGGCACGGTGTAGCCCATTTTTGCGAAACGGCCGAGCATGGCCTGGTAGTTGCGCAGCGCAGTGTTGTAGTCGAACTTGTCACGCTCAGCCGGGAACAGCTTGTTGCGATCAACCAGCCCGCGGGTCGGCTGATACACGACCACCAGCTCTACACCCTTGCTCTTGAAGGCATCGTGCAGCATTTGCATGCGGCGATAGCCTTCAGGCGTGGTGTCGAATTCGGTGCGCAGATCTTCACGGGTCCGGAACAGCCAGTCGCCCTGCGCCTGGACCAGGGTGGTGAAGTTTTGCTGATAACGGCTGACGTAGTTCTTCTCGTCATGTGCCTCAGGGCACAGGCTGCAGCAAGGCTCGGCCGTGAAGCTCGGGGCAGTGGTGTCCGCTGCATACGCGCCATTGCTGGCGGCGAACAGTGCAGCGGTCAGGCCCGAGAGGCTGAGCAGTTTGATCAAATGTGCGTGCATAGAAATATCTTCCTCAGTCCCGGAGTTGTTTCTGGCTTTCGACCGGGTCGATCAACACGGCTTTCTGTTGGCGCACCAGCAGATCGAGGATTTCGTCCTGACGTTCGCCCAGTACGCCGTTGAAGCTGATCCCGCTGGATTTGGTCGGTGCAAGCATCGAGACCCTGTACAGCTCGACACTCAACGGCGAATCGATAGACAGGGGGCCTGAGCCGTTGGAGGTCAGTTCCCCGCCAACCAGAATCAGCGAGACTTCGGCATCGAACGGGTCGAGCTTGATATCGCGGTCGGTGTCCGACAGGTCTTTGATGTGGCCATAGACGCCCATCAATCCGTTGCCGACGGCCAGGTTTTCGTACAACTTGATATTGGTGCTGTTACGAACCCGGATACCGTGCCGTTTATTGGCGAACACGCGGTTGCCCCACAGCAGATTGTCAGCACTCTCGTACAAGGTGATGCCGTCGGTGTGGTTGCGGTAAATCTCGTTGTACGCCACCAGGTTGTTCACGCTGTTACGGTCAAGGACGATGCCGGACAGGTGGTTGTCGTAGCTTTTGTTGTTGATGATGAAGCTGTCGTTCACCTCACGGGAGACGATGATCCCGTGCTTTTTCTTGGTCCCGTACACCGTGTTTTCGGCAATGATCAGACCATGGGAACGGTCATGGGGGTCGATGCCGTAAATGATGTTGTCGTGGTAGGTGCTGCCCTTGACCACGAAGTCGCGGGTTTCATAGCAGTAGAAGCCGTACCACATGTCCGAGAAGTCAGAGTTGACGATCCAGCCGGTTGGCTCGGGGCGGTTCATCTGAGCCTTCATGTTCGGCGTGTACTGGGAAATACTGATGCCGTACGACTTACTGTTGTTGTAACCCAGGCTCGCCACTTTGGTGTTGAACATGTAGGTCTGGGTGCCGCCCCAGGACAGCAGAAACGGACGGAATTCCTTCGGCGCTTTATACGTCGACGGGCCGTTGGCTTTTTCGCTCCAGCCGGTCAGCTTGGTGTCCGACATGAACAGCAGATTGTCGTTGACCAGAAACGCACCGGCGTCCTGAGACAGGCGCAATTCGGTGGTCTTCTTGTCAACTTCCAGGATGCCGTTCTTGCCGACGACGATCGGCAGACGCGCCAGAAACACGCCCGGTGAGGTTTCGCTCAGGTACTGTTTAGGCACCTTCTTCGCAAGCTCCTGCAGGGTCATGTAGCCGTCTTCGATGAAGATCGCCTGTGGGATCCCGTGCTGACGGGCTACCCATTCGGCCATCTTGTTGTCACCGCCAACGAACTCCTTCAGCGAGTCTTCCAGCATCATGCGTTTGATCGCAACCTTGCCTGGTTTGCTGCGCACGATCTTCTTTTGCATGGCCTGCAGGGTGTAACCCGACAGGTCAGGCAGCTTTGGTTTGTCCATCAGCAGTGGCTCGACGGGCGGACTGCTGATGGAGTAGGTCTTGGCCTCATGCAGGCCTTTGACCACTTCTTCCTTGGTATCGGTCGGATGCGCCGCAGGGGCGGGGACCGGCAGCGGGCTATTGGCCATGGCCGCAGTGCTGGCGAGCAGCAAGGCGCTGCTCAGCACAGCGCTTTCCAGCAGGGCATACGGCCATGCCCGGTGACGCAATCTGCTTGCTTGACTGTTCATCTCATTGCACTCCTATCGCGGCTTGCATCAGAAGCGCCAGATGACGTCGACGATGGCGCGGTGCATGTAATCGTCTACACCGCTGTGATACGCATCGCCCGGTTTGAACACGCCCGCACGCAGACGAATCAGTGCCGACGGTTCGTCGAACGACTGGCTTACCGCAGCCGGCAGCAGGCCTTGCTTGAAGTACTTGGTGACGACAAGGTCCATTTCCTGGCCCAGGTCCTTACGGCCGTCTTCGAGCGGCAGTGAGGCAAAAGTACTGACGCCATCGGAGTCGACATTTTCCTGAGCAGGGTTCACACCCGCGCCGCCGATACCCGAGTGGCCGTCAACGCGACGGAACTTGTGGTAGATCAAAGAGGCGTCGTATTCGTCCTGCATCTGCCAGGAAGCGAACAGCGAGCCGGACTCTACGTTGGCCATTTCGCCCTGGAACGCTTCGCCGAAACGATGCACGCGCGAGCGGGTACCGGTCCAGTTGGAGCGGTTGCTTTCAAGCCCGTTCTGCTCGTAGTTCTTGCTGGCGCGGGAGTAGGCGCCGCCTACCTGCCACATCGGGTCCAGACGGAAACGCAGGCCCAGGTCGGTCGCCCAGCCGTTGACGTTTTGGTTGTTCTTGTCACCTGCCACGTACTGATCGCCAACAGGGTCGTAAGTGGTGCCGATGCGGTCACGATCGCCCGTCAGCCAGGTCAGGCTGCCCCAATAGTTGACGGTGTTCAGGTTGCGATAGTTGTACGCATCGCTATTGGCCTGCAGACCCAGCCAGGTCAGGTCGCCACGGGTGGTCTTGTCCAGATCGTCGATGGCTTCACCCTGACTTTTCAGGCTGCCGCCGTCATGACTGTGGTGAGCACGAATGCCTGCCCATTGTCCTGGCGTCCACTGGTACTCCACGTCGCCATAGAGGTGCGAGCGATCTTTGTCCTGCGCCGACAGTTCGGTCAGGTCGGTGCGGTATTCACTGAAACGCTGTGCGGCGCCCACTTCTGCCTTGAGCAGGGTAGTGTCGAAGGTCCAGTTCACCGCTTCGATGTTGACATCGTGCCACTGGCCATCGTCATTACGCAGGCGCTGCCGACCGACTTTGAGTATCTCGCCAGGGTAGGGCGTGAAACCGCTATAGCCGATCCAGAACTCACGCAGCGCAGCATAACTGTCGTCAACCTTGCGGCTGTTGGAGGTACTGCGCGAACGCTGAGCGCTCTGACCGTTTGAGTCAGTGACCTGCTGATCCAGCGGATCGGTCTGAATGGTGTCGGTCGCGGTGACGACCTGGCCCATCGCGTAACCGCTCCAGTTGCCCCACTCGCCATATGCCCACGGGCGCAGATCCAGACCGACACCGTTGACGTCGCCACCGCTGCGGGTGCCGAGGTCACGGTCGTCTTCCATCTGGCCCGTCGCTTTGACTTCGATGCCGAAATTCTGAGTGTCGGTCAGGGCCGCCAGTGTCGGCGTGGCCCAGATCAGGGAGAAGCCCAGACCGAATCCGGCCGCCATCAGAGGGTTCAACTTAAGCTTCATAGAGGTGCGTCCCCGCCGTCTTTTTCTTCTTGCAGTGTCTGCAAGGCCAACGCGTTTTGAGCGGTTGTGCCGCGGACCTGCTGTTCTCGCTGGAGAAGGCTCTGCGCCTGGGCGCGCTTCTCAGGCGGCAATTGTTCGTTCAGTTGTTGCGCAAGATCCGTCGCTTGCGGCGTGCCTTGAGCCAGTGCCAGTTGGCCGAAGACCCAGGCGTTGACCGGATCAGGCTTGATACCTTTGCCTTGCGAGAACAACTGCGCGAGGGCGAAGTCGGCGCTGTTCTGGCCACCGCGTGCGGAGGTCAGCAGCTGGTCGACAGCTTTCTGCGGGTCTGGATGGCCCAGATAACCCCGACGATAAAGCTGACCCAGGTAGTAATGCGCGGAGATTTGCGTCGCAGCCGCCTTGGTCAGGTGCTCTTCGGCTTTCTTCGCATCCGGCAAGACCAGCTTGCCTTCGTAATACAGCTTGCCCAGCAACAGCTCGGCGCGCGGTTGATCCGCAGCACGGCCGTTGTCCAGGTATTCCATCATCTTGTTGACGTCACCCAGTTCGGGGAAGTCGTACAGCAATTGCGCCAGGCTGACCCATGAAGCGGGGTAACCGGGGGCAACTTTCTCCAGCAGCGATTGCGCGGTCTTCTCGTCCGGCTTGCCGAGGGTCGAATCCGCCAGCACGCGAGCGACGCTGTCGACCCGCATGGCAGGCACGCTGCCCATGGCGTAGCCGTTTTGCATCTGCTCGATCAGCGCAGCCTTTTTGTCGGCTTCGCCGCGTTTCTGGTAGACCGTCGCCAGCTCGGTGTAGCAAACGTCAGTGGTGCGCAGCGCTTGCTTGCAGATGCTTTCGACTTCACCCAGATGCTGGTCGTAGGTCCCTTGGGTGCGATACAGCAGCACCTGGGCCAGACCCGCTTCCGGATAACCGCCAGCGCGCCATTCGTTGATCTTCTGCTGCGCGTTCACGTTCGGGAACGTGTGCGGGTATTGCAGATAGAGCATCGCCAGGGGAATCAGCGTGCCGGCTTCGCCATTGGCGAAGGCCTTCTTCAACAGACCCTCGGCTTCACGTTGCTCGGCTTCGGTGGAGTTCGGCTTGACCGCCAGCAACTTGCCCAGGCGCGATTGCGCCCGGGGCGAAGTGGCTGCTGCAGCGCGATACGTCGCCTCGGCCTGCTTGATCAGCTCCGGATCACGGGTACCCACCTGGATATCCGCGAGGCCGACCTGTGCATCGCTATAGCCCAGGTCCGCCAGTTGCCGATAGTTTTGCTCCGCCATCGCGGTGTCGCCGCGTTTCAGGGCTTCGTTTGCCAGGCGCTGATCGGGCAGGCCGGCACAGCCGCCCAAACCGATAGCGATCGCCAGGCTCAACAATGTAGGGGCTGACAAGCTTCGTAGTGGGCTAGCCATGTTTAGAAACCTGCCGCCGTGGCTTTATCGATCAACCAGTTCAGCGACGGGCCACGAGTGCTCACCACTTCAACCGGGCGACCGGCCAGGTTGCTGTTGATGGCTTCGTCAGGCTGGATCTGAACGCGGATGTCGGAAGACAGGTCAGCAGGGCTCAGGGCCGTGGCGCTGACGATCTTGCCGCTGTGGTCGCCGTCTTCGCCAGCAACCTGGAAGGTCACGCGAGCGCCCGGCTGTACATCGGCGAACTGACGGTAGGTGAAGCGAGCATCGACATTGGCGGCAACGTTACGCGGGACCATCTGGAAGATCACTTGACCTTTGCTTGCGTACTGACCGTCGGCGACCAGTTGCTTGGCCACGACGCAATCGCACGGGCTGGTCATGGTGCCGGCCAGTTGACGACCGAACAGCTCTTCGATTTTGGCCGGCTGCATTTCGTCCGGGTCCAGGTTGCCTTTCAACATGTCCAGCATGCTGGTGTTGAAGGTCGCCAGAGGAGCACCTTTGGCGACATTGCCGTTCGGAGCGACCAGGCTGGTCACGGTGCCTTCGCGGGGCATCGTCACATCCAGGCTCGGCACGCTGACCAGGCCAGACGTGGAGTGGCTGACGAAATACATGCCGTAGACCGATTTGGCGACGAAGCCGAAAGCAATCAAACCGACGGCGAAGATACCGACGCTGAAGGTCACGGCGCGCAGACGACCGAAAGCGCTCAGGCCGCTGCCGCTGTCCTTGGATTTGCGTGCCTTGGTGAAGTTGTCGCGCTGCAGGGTCGCAAGCACTTCACCCATGCTGATGAGATCGCCCGACAGGTGCGATGTGATCAGGTGACGCAGGGTCGAGATGTCCTGGGTTTCCAGATTCTGGAACTGGCAGCCGACACGGCCGGTGCTCGAATCGATCGTGCGGACCTGCAGGGCCACGTCCATTGCCAGACCGAGGTTATCGATCAGGAACTGCAGGCGACCCTTGATGACCTCACCGACGCTTGGGCGCAGGTTGGCAGGAGCAACAAAGCTCAGACCGCCTGCAGAAAGGTCTTCGACACGCACCAGCGGAGCGTTCGGCTGACCATTGAGCAGTCGCAGTTTGGCCGGGATCTTGACCCGTGCGTGCTGACGCTGGGCTTCGGATTCATGTACGACATTGGCATTCACGGCTGTATTCATGGTGGTAATTCCTGATTAATCGAGTTGATCCATTGTTTCGGTCAGAGGCCCGGTCAGACCATTGTCAGCAGCACGGCAACGAAGATGCTGCCAGCCGAGAAAGTCATGGTCCGCGACGACCAGGTGTTGAACCAACCCTGGAAGCTGGCCATGTCGCGGCTCAGTTTTGTGTCCTGGCGGGTCCAGGACTGTCGGTCCAGACGGAAGAAGACGTAGATCTTCATCAGTGCGCCGACGATCTGGTTGTAATAGAGAATCATCGGATAGGCAGGACCGATCTTGTGTCCGCTGCAAGACAGCAGGAGCGTCAGGATCAGACGGGTGATGCCGATCCACAGCAGGTACGCCAGCAGGTATTCGATACCGAATTTCAGGCTCGCCAGCATGGCGACGGTCAGGCCGAGGATCGACGTCCACATCGACACGCGCTGATCGAACAGCACGATGCTGGTGAAGACGCCGAGACGACCAACGCCAAGACCCAACGCGCGGGAGTTCTGCCGAAGGTTGTTGCCGTACCAGCGGTACATCAGCTTGCGGCTGGCCTTCAGGAAGCTTTTTTCCGGCGGGTGCTCAACCGTGTTGATCGCGGCATCCGGCACGTAGAACGTGTCGTAGCCAAGGCGCATCAGGCTGAACCAGCTGGATTTGTCGTCGCCGGTCAGGAACTTGAAGCGGCCCAGACGCCAGTGCTGCAGCGAGTCGCTTTCCACGTCGGCGATGAACGCCGGGTCCGTCACCACGGTGGCGCGGAACACCGACATACGGCCGGTCATGGTCAGCACGCGCTTGGACAGCGCCATCGAGCACATGTTGATGTGGCGCTGAGCGAAACGCAGCTTGTGCCACTCGCTCATGATGTAGCCGCCACGTACTTCACAGAACTCGTTGGTGGTCAGGCCGCCGACGTTGCCGAACAGCTGGAACCACGGAACGGTTTTCTGCACCACGCCCTCAGCCAGAACGGTGTCGCCGTCGATCACCGCAACCACCGAGCGGTCGTCCGGCATGTGGCGGGAGATGGCGCGAAAACCGAACGCCAGACCATCACGCTTGCCGGTACCGGCGATGCGCACGAAGTCGAGCTTGACGTGCTCCGGCGGGTTGTACTTGGCCCACAGTGCCTTGACCAGCAGCTCGTCGGACATTTCCACCAGGGAGCACACGATGGTGGTCGGGAAGCCGCAGTTGATGGCTTCGCGGATCACCGAGCTGTACACCTGAGCGGTGGTCAGCGCATCGATACGAAAGCTGGTGACCATCAGGAACACGTGAGACGGATCGGCTGCCTTGCCCAGCTTGCGCACTTTACGGCGCAGGTGCGGGTAGACGATGTACAGGAAGATCATGCCGCGCACAAAGTGCGTTGCGCCCATCGAGTAGCGCCAGATGCCGACGATACCGATCAGGAAAATGAAATCTTTGGAATGCGAGTCAAACAGCGATGCAGGCAGCGCCATGGCAATGGCAGCCAGCAAAGTTAGATAAAACAGCCAACCTGCGGCCTGGAGGAAGCCGTGCTTCAGCCTTTGCATAGTGTGTATCCCTAAGTCAGTTGCAACCTCAAGCCGCAAGCTTCAAACCTCCCGTCGCAGGCGCTGACGCCTTGGACGGGAGGGATGAAGCCTGAAACTTGCAGCTCGTGGCTTGCAGCTCGCTGTGTGTTACCAGCAGATACCTTCGATTTGACCGTTTTCGGTGGTGGTGCCTTTCATGAAGCCCACCAGGTCAATGACACGCTTGCCGGCTGGCGCGTTGTTGGCGAGTGCACGGAAGCGCTCGTCGCGGTTACCCAGGATGATCACGTCGGAGTTGTTGATGACCGCGTCGAAGTCCGAGTTCAGCAGGGACGAAACGTGCGGGATCTTGGACTCGATGTAGTCTTTGTTGGCGCCGTGAACGCGAGCGTATTCGACGTTGCTGTCGAAGATGCTCAGGTCGTAGCCCTTGCCGATCAGCATTTCTGCCAGCTCGACCAGTGGGCTTTCGCGCAGGTCATCGGTGCCGGCCTTGAAGCTCAGACCCAGCAGGGCCACTTTGCGAGTGTTGCTGGCAGCGACGATGTCGAAAGCGTTCTGAACCTGGGAAACGTTGCTGCGCATCAGGGAGTTGAGCAGGGGAGCTTCAACGTCCAGGGTGCTGGCGCGGTAGGTCAGGGCGCGGACGTCCTTCGGCAGGCAGGAGCCGCCGAAAGCGAAGCCTGGGCGCATGTAGTACTGCGACAGGTTCAGAGCCTTGTCCTGGCAGACCACGTCCATCACTTCACGGCCGTCGACGCCGACTGCCTTGGCGATGTTGCCGATTTCGTTGGCGAAGGTGACCTTGGTCGCGTGCCATACGTTGCAGGTGTACTTGATCATCTCGGCAACGGCGATGTCCTTGCGGATGATCGGTGCGTCGAGTTCTTCGTACAAGGACTGCAGAACGTCACCGGACGCTGTGTCGAATTCGCCGATAACGGTCATCGGAGGATGGTCGTAGTCGGCGATCGCGGTGCTTTCACGCAGGAATTCAGGGTTTACCGCGACACCGAAGTCGACGCCGGCTTTCTTGCCCGAGCAGTCTTCGAGGATAGGGATAACAACGTTTGCGACGGTGCCCGGCAGAACGGTGCTGCGCACGACGATGGTGTGACGGGTGCTCTTGTCACGCAGTACGAAGCCGATTTCGCGGCAGACCGACTCAATGAAGTCCAGCTCCAGATCGCCGTTCTTCTTGCTTGGCGTGCCGACGCAGATCATCGACAGGTCAGTGTCGCGAATGGCTTCGGAGAAATCGGTGGTGCCGCGCAGCTTGCCGGTCTTGATGCCGGTTTCCAGCAACTCGCCCAGACCTGGCTCAACGATTGGCGACTTGCCTTTGTTGATCAGGTCGATCTTGGCGGCAGAGATGTCCACGCCAACAACATCATGACCACGCGCCGAGAGGCAGCCTGCGCAGACTGCACCGACATAGCCCAAACCAAAGATGCTGATACGCATAGTAATCTCCTCGATGTTTACGCCATTAGTTGGCCGAATATAAAAACTGTCTTACAACTTTCGCGCACTCGTACGCACGGCAAATGAATGTCGCGTGACAAGCACAGGCAGAATTAAGGGGTGAGTTACCTATATGAAAGGCAAACCCGAATGTTACAGATCAACAGTGTCGAGTGGCCCATACATATTTATATAGGTTCCCGATCTGGGATGTGGCAGGCACTCCAGCGGATGGTTTGCGCGTCATGCTCAGGCGGTCAAGGACAAGGCTTTTGGCCGTCTCCCGATGAATCAGCCCCGATTCACGACTGCGGGCACCCGAATGGTGCTAGCTCAATTCACTTCAACTAGTTTGGTGCGTGACTCCTTGTACGTACCACTTGACCCACGGGTCTAACTTCGTTGAGAAGCAACTTCCAGATCTGTCCATGTGCCATGTAAGAGATGTCCTACATGGGGGACGAGAATTGTTACGGGATGTAGGAGCGTGGGCATTCCCCATAAGTTCCGGGCCGCTCGTCCTCTTTTTGAGATTTTTCGTAACACTGAGCGGTTTAGGGCAGGTTCCGACGGGCTGGTGATCATGGTCCGAGCCTTAGTTTGTAAGGCTTTCGTCGGTATGAAGCCGGGAGTGACTATCGTTCAATCAGAGGGGCGAAAATCTGCAAAAAAAGTTGTTAAATTTTTGAGAAAAAAAGAACGCGTTAGATTTTGACTTTTAGTTGGCGCCAATTAGTCGGCAGCACTACCGTTCGTCCGCGCAAACTGTAGGTTATGAACTAAGTTAGTGTGGGAATTTGCGAACAACGTCACTGTTTTCTTTGCTTCCGGTTGGATGGATGGACGCATTCGAATGATGGGATCACGGCATGCACACTAAAATGGTGACACTTGTGTCTTGGGAAGTGCACCGAAGTAGGGATTGAATGCCGTCGCGTTGCCCGTCATGAAGTGGACACGGGCGACGCTGACTGGCGAACGTTCAGGGCGGTGCCGCTCAGGCGTCTTGCTCATCCCGCAGGAAAATAAGCTTGTCCGGAGAGGACTGCTCTTTGCTGTAGCGATAGCCGTGGGCATCGAACTGCATCAGGTCCTTGGGCTTGCTGATGCGCTCGGAAATCACGAAGCGAGCCATCATGCCCCGGGCCTTCTTGGCGTAGAAACTGATGATCTTGTACTGACCGTTTTTCTGGTCGCGGAACTCGGTTTCAATGACGCGGGCATTGAGTGCCGGACGCTTGACCGCTGAAAAGTATTCGTTCGACGCCAGGTTGAGCAGCACGTCGTCGCCTTGTTCTTTCAGCGCCTCGTTGAGCCATTCGCTGATGCGGTCGCCCCAGAATGCGTAAAGATCCTTGCCCCTTGCGTTCGCCAGCTTTGTACCCATTTCCAGCCGATAGGGTTGCATCAGGTCCAGAGGACGCAGCAGCCCATAAAGCCCGGACAACATACGCAAGTGCTTCTGGGCGTAAGTGAGATCAGCTGCGCTCAGGGTGTCGGCATCGAGACCGGTGTAGACGTCGCCCTTGAAGGCCAGCAGTGCCTGTTTGGCGTTTTCAGGCGTAAACGCCGGATTCCAGCTGCCGAAGCGGGCGGCGTTTAAGCCGGAGAGCTTGTCGGACAGGTGCATCAGCTCACCGATCTGTGCTGGCGTCAGGTCACGCAATTGGCTGATGAGCTCCTGGGAGTGATCCAGAAATTGCGGCTGGGTGTAGCGCTTGGTAGTAGGCGGCGTTTCGAAGTCGAGGGTTTTGGCTGGGGAAATCACCATCAGCATGGGCAGGGCTCCTTTGATCGTCGGGGGATTCTAGGGGTTGCGTGCGTATCACTCCAGCTATGGTGTCGATAGGCGCCATCCTACGGAAGCGGTGCCGGAATCCGGCATTCTGGTCCGAGGCAAATCCGCTATAGTGCCTCGCCGGTTTTCGGCCTTTTTATCAAGGATTGGGAGCACGTCGTGTTGCGCATGCTGGTATTGATTGGAGCCTGTTTATTGGGGCTCAACGCACAGGCGGCCACGGGCGAAATTGCGACGCTGGATCGCGCAGTCTGGCCGGAGGCACTGGAAACGCCGCAGCTGTTCGACGTCGCTTCGCGCGCGCAAATTCTCAGCTTCGCCCATCAGCTGCTGGAGAGCGAAAACCTCAGCGACGCCCAGCTGAGTGCGCGCCTGGGCCTGCGCCAGATCAACCTGCCGACGGTGAACCTGATCCGCACACGCTTATGGACGCGCCTGTTCGAGAACTGGACATTCGCTGAAAAAACCTGCGGAGCCGACGCGTCCTTCTGTGTACTGGTTGATGACGTGCCGATGCTGCGCCAGCGCGCCGCCGAGTACAAAGTGGCCGATGATTCCTTCTATGCGCAGTGGGCAGCGCCGGCCGATGCCTTCAACCAGCGTTACCTCAATGAACTGTTGCGCATGGCCGCCTTGTTCCCGCAGACCAGCAGCGAGATCGAGCGCTACAACTCCGACGAGCTCAGCGGCGAGGAAATGCCGGACCGGACCTTCCTGCTCAATTTCGAGAGTGGTCCGACCGTCGCCGATGGCGCCACCGACTGGCTGGCTGATTTCATGCGCCAGCAGAAAATCACCGCGACTTTCTTCGTTCTGGGCAAAAGCATCCAGAGTCGTCTGGACAGCACCTCGGCTCAGGCGCTGCAAAACGTCTACCGGCAGCAATGCGTCGGCTTGCAAGGCTGGGAGTTCAGGTCCCATGCCCACTGGCGCGACTGGCAAGACTCCATCGAGCGTACGGCCGCGCTGGTTCAGCAGGTGCTGCCGGACAATTTCGTGCCGCTGTTTCGCCCGCCTTACGGCCATCGTCGTGCCGACAGCGCGCCGTTCTTCCGGGATCAGCAGCTGCGTGTTTCGCTGTGGAACATCGATTCCCAGGACAGCACCGGACGCATCAGCGCCGAGCAGGCTGCCAATCGGGTGCTTACGCTGATGCTGCTGTGGCGGCGCGGGAACGTGGTGTTCCATGACAGCACGGACAAGGCGCAGCAGGCGGTGCCGTGGCTGATGGCGAACACCGCGCAAAGCGGCGTGATGTGGCAAGACTGCCATATTTATCCGCAGCAGTTGGCGGACGAAGAAGATGGGCCGGATGAGGAGGATGACACGCCAGGCGATGACGCCGCAGAAGAGCCTGTCGAGCAGCCGGGTGCAGCGGTTGAGCAGACAGTGCCGCCAGTGAAAGAAGGGGAATGACGAGGGGGGAGGTGGGAAATTTCTGAGGATTTGTCCCGGACCGGACTTCCGACTTTAAACGCGGCTGATCCATCCGCCAAGGCCTAATGTGCCCCTTGAGAAATAAACCTCAAAAAGCGCCGAAACGCGTTTTTATGTCATCGGTTTTGCGGTATTACGACAACAGACCGCCGAACCCTGCAACACAGGTGGCGTCATCCCAGACCCCACTTTGCGCAATTTTCTCCTGCCTCAAGGGGAAAGCCTCGGCGGCCTTTTCGTGGCGCAGCATCGCTGTGTGTTGCGTCACTTGGCTACTACAAAGGTGAGCGAGTATGGATGACCACGGACGCACCCCTTCCTCTAACCAGCCAATCCTCTACGTGCTCGATACCAACGTATTGATCCATGATCCAAACGCACTTCTGAATTTCGAAGAACATCACGTTGCACTTCCCATGACCGTCCTGGAAGAACTGGACAAGCTCAAGGCGGGCAAGCACTCGGTGGCTGCTGAATGTCGGCAGGCGATCCGGTTGATTGACAAGACACTCGGCGAAGCGACCCCGGAGGAGGTCGAAAAAGGCGTACCGATCGATCGCGGTACAGGCGTTTTCAAGGGTTATCTGTCCATCCTCATGAACAAGCGGCAAGAGCCCAACCGGGTCCTGCCTGACAACCTCAATGACAACATCATCATCAATCAGTTGATCGACCTGCATGCGCGGAAAAAGGACGCGCGCATCGTACTGGTCACCAAAGACATCAACATGCGCCTCAAGGCGCGGGCCTGCGGCATCGAGGCCGAGGATTACAGCACCGACCAACTGGTTGACGACGTGTCGATGCTGTCCCGCGGTTATCACAACATGACCGGCTCTTTCTGGGACCGGGTGAGCAAAGTCGATACCCGTCAGGATCACGGCCGTACCTGGCACAAAGTGCAGATGATCGAGCAGATTCCGTCTGTGCACATCAACGAGTTCATCATTGATGAGCAAGGCTTCGTCGGTTGGGTCAAAGGCGTCAAGCCTGACGAGCTGCTGTTGCTGGACATGCATCAAGAGCCGCTGCTGCACCAGGAAGCGTGGGGGCTGAAACCGCGCGACATTTATCAAGGGCTGGCGCTGTTCGCGCTGCTCGATCCGGATATTCATCTGGTCAACCTGTCCGGCGCGGCAGGTTCGGGCAAAACCATTCTCGCCCTGGCCGCGGCCATCGAGCAGACCATGGTCAGCAAGCGTTACCGCCGCATCATTGCCACCCGAAGCGTGCAGGGGCTCGACCAGGAGATTGGCTTTCTGCCCGGGACCGAGGCGGAAAAGATGGAACCCTGGCTTGGCGCGATCACCGACAACCTGGAAGCGTTGCACATGGATGACGAAAACACCCATGGCAGTGTCGATTACATCCTCAGCAAGGTGCCGCTGCAGTTTAAATCCCTCAACTACATTCGCGGTCGAAGCTTCCAGCAGAGCCTGATCCTGATCGATGAATGCCAGAACCTCACACCGCACCAGATGAAAACCATCATTACCCGTGCAGGCGCTGGTTCCAAGGTGGTCTGCCTGGGTAACCTGGCACAGATCGACACGCCTTATCTGTCGGCCACCAGCTCGGGGCTGACTTACCTGACGGAGCGTTTCAAGGACTTCCCCAACGGCGTGCACATCAGTCTGCAAGGTGTTCCACGCTCGATCCTGGCCGAATACGCGGAGAGCCATTTGTAACGTGGCAGCAGCTTCAAGCCTCTAGCCTCTAGCCGCAAGCTGCAAGCCGGCGTCCACTAACGGTCGTCAGCTTGTAGCTTGTAGCTTGCAGCTTGTAGCTTCTAGCCCTAACTCCCTACAATCCCCGCTCCTGTTCAGGAGTCATCCCGTGCTCACTCATCTCGATTCCCAAGGTCGCGCCCACATGGTCGACGTCACTGAAAAAGACGTGACGTTCCGTGAAGCCGTGGCCGAAGCGCGCGTGCGCATGCTGCCCGAAACCCTGCAAATGATTGTCGAGGGCGGTCATCCCAAAGGCGACGTGTTCGCCGTCGCGCGCATCGCCGGCATTCAGGCCGCGAAAAAAACCAGCGATCTGATTCCCCTTTGCCATCCGCTGATGCTCACCGGCGTAAAGGTCGAACTCACCGCCGAAAGTCCTGACACCGTGCACATCCTTGCCCGCTGCAAACTTTCCGGCCAGACCGGCGTGGAGATGGAAGCGCTGACCGCCGCCAGCATCGCGGCCCTGACCATCTACGACATGTGCAAGGCGGTGGACCGCGGCATGACCATCGAACACGTCCGGTTGCTTGAAAAGCTCGGTGGCAAAAGCGGACATTTCATCGCTGATGAGCAGGTGAGCGCCCAATGACCATTCACGTACAAGTCCAATATTTCGCGCGTTTTCGCGAAACCCTCGGCACCGAGAGCGAGAACCTCGAAGGCGCATTCGCCACCGTCGACGCGGTGCGCCAGCATCTGCTTGAGCGCGGTGGTGTGTGGGAAGTGCTGAGCGAGAAAGGCATCATGTGTGCCCGCAATCAGGAGCTGTGCTCGCTGGACACGGCTGTCGAGCCGGGCGATGAAGTGGCGTTCTTCCCGACCGTCACCGGAGGCTGATATGAGCGTGCGAGTGCAACCCGATGCGTTCGATCCGGGGGCTGAAGTCAACGCCATGCACGACGCCAACGTCGGCGTGGGTGCGGTGGTCAGCTTTGTCGGCTACGTGCGGGACTTCAACGATGGACGTGACGTGGCGGGGATGTTCCTTGAACACTATCCCGGCATGACCGAGAAAGCGCTGCTCAAGATCGTTGATGAAGCGCAGCAGCGCTGGCCCTTACTCAAGCTGGAAGTGATTCATCGGGTGGGCGAGTTGGAGCCGGGCGAGCCTATCGTGTTCGTCGCGGCCGCCAGCGCCCATCGCCAGGCCGCGTTCGAGGCCTGCGATTTCGTCATGGACTACCTGAAAACCCGCGCGCCGTTCTGGAAGAAGGAAAACACTTCAGAAGGACCGCGCTGGGTTGAGGGGCGCGACAGCGATCACAAGGCTGCGGATCGCTGGAAATAGGCCGAGGGCTCAGCCTTGGTAGCAGCGTGGCGTCATTCCGCCGCAGGAATCGCCCGCTGCACACGCACCACTGGCCGCAACAACACGGTTGGCGGCGTTTCGCAGCTGATCTTGCGACCCAGCTTCTCTTCGATCGACGGCAACTGATACGAATCGTCTTCACCAGCGAAACTGATGGACACGCCGTCCGCGCCAGCACGACCGGTCCGGCCGATGCGGTGTACGTAGTCGTCCGGTACTTCCGGCAGGGTGAAGTTGATTACGTGGCTGATGCCGTCGATGTGGATTCCGCGACCCGCCACGTCAGTGGCCACCAGCACACGAATCTTGCCTTCGCGGAAACCTTCCAGGGTCTTGATGCGCTTGTGCTGCGGCACGTCGCCTGACAACTGCGCAGCATTGATGCCGTCTCGCACCAGACGCTCTTCGATGCGTCGCACTTCATCCTTGCGGTTGGCGAAGACCATCACCCGCTCCCAACCGTGATCATTGATCAGGTTGAACAGCAACTTGTACTTGTCGGCGCCGGCGACGGCATAGATGTGCTGCTCGACCGTGTCACTGGCGACGTTCAGCGATTCGATCTCGACGATCGCAGGGTCCGTCGTCCACTGCTTGGCCAGGTTCATCACATCCTCGGTAAAGGTGGCGGAGAACAACAGCGTCTGGCGCTCGCCCTTGTGCGGGGTCTGGCGAATGATCGAGCGGACCTGAGGGATGAAGCCCATGTCGAGCATGCGGTCAGCTTCGTCCAGCACCATCACTTCAACCATGTCCAGATGCACTTCGCCGCGCTGGGCGAAGTCCAGCAGACGGCCTGGCGTGGCGACCAGGATGTCGCAGTGGCGGGCTTCGAGGTGCTTGAGCTGCTTGTCGAAATCCATGCCGCCGACGAACGTCATCACGTTGAGGTCGGTGTACTTGGTCAGCGCCTCGGCGTCCTTGGCGATCTGCACCACCAGCTCACGGGTGGGCGCAATGATCAGCGCACGGGGCTCACCCATGTAGCGCTCCTTCGGCGGAGGCGTCTGGGTCAACTGGGTAATGATGGAAATCAGGAAAGCGGCGGTCTTGCCAGTGCCGGTCTGGGCGCGGCCGATGGCATCGCGGCCTTTGAGGGTGTAACCCAGAACGCCCGCCTGGATAGGCGTGCAGTACGGGAAGCCCAGGTCCTGGATGGCGTGCATCAATTCAGGGGCGAGGGGGAAATCGTGGAAACGGGTTTTGCCTTCCTGGGGTTCGACGACGAAGTCTTCGGGTTTCCAGGGAATAACGACGGGCTTGGGTGCACGTTCGCGGCGCGGGCGTTCCGCCCTGGTGGGCGAAGTGACGGGCGGTGCAATGGCTGCCGAATGCTCTGGCATTGGCACGTGCACTTCTGCTGCTGACGGTTCCCGCGAGACGCTTTCGGTCTGGCGCTGGGGGACGGGAAGGGGGGCAGCAGGCGCGAGCGGCTCAGCCTCGCTTTTTCCGAACATCTTTTTAAGTGCTTTGAGCACGGTCATCTCATCGATTGATTTAGGAATGTACGCCGGGGAGTGTAAAGCAAGAACCCGGCGCGGCGTAGTGTCCTAGCAAATCCGCAACGTAATTGGAAGGATCAAATGAGTGGACTAGCGAAGCTTATCCGCGAGCCAGACACCTATGTCGGAAATTTCCTGCGGTAACACTTCGTGCTCCATTGGGTATTCCTGCCATGTCACGGTGACGCCCTGGGCCTTCAGATGCTCGTAAGCCGCTCGCCCCATGGCATGCAACACCACCGGGTCATTGCTGCCGTGCAAGCAATAGGCCGGGATGCGTTGCTGGCTGGCGGACAGGCTCATCTCGTCGCTGAATGTCGGTGCGTAGGTGGACAGCGCGAGCACGCCACCGAGGGGGCCTTCCCAACGCAGGAAGGCAGTGTGCAACACCACGGCGCCGCCCTGGGAGAACCCCGCCAGGAAGATTCGGGCCGGGTCGATGCCGCCGTCGCGTTGTTGTTCGATCAGCTTGATGACGCCTTGCGCTGAGGTTTCCAGCTGGTCGCTGTCGATGGCGCGGGCCGGGCTCATGGCCTTGATGTCATACCAGCTGGGCATTGCGTAGCCACCGTTGATGGTGACGGCACGGGTCGGCGCCTGGGGCAGGATGAACCGCGTGGTCTTCAGCGCCTTCTGCAGCATCTCGGCGACCGGCAGAAAATCATAGCGGTCAGCGCCCAGGCCGTGCAGCCAGATTACGCAGGCATCGACTGCCAATTCCGGCTCGATGATCAACGGTTCAGTCATGTGTGCTCCATTAGTGTGCGACGCCTCTGGCACAGCGCTTTAAGGCGGTGCGTCGGGTCGTGTGCGGATGTAGGAAAGATGTCGCAAGGTTACAAGTTTTGATCTTGACCTGTCGCTAATTCGACATTGCCAGCATGGTGGTACGGGCTTTGCTACACAACCCGCGGAGTGAAGGCGCTCACCCCGTGCGGTAACACTAATAGGCTATCAAGCAGACAGCCGAGTGTTGCGTCAGGGGCAGCAAGGAATCATCGAGCAGGATTCCCGGCACGATTCGCTTTGAACCTCGGGGTTCAAGGACATCATGGGGCTTCAGTCTGCAGGACTCGCAACAGGCCGAACACGGGATGACCAGATGCGTGGCGCCGGTGGCGGTAAACGGGTTCAACGTCGCATGACCCAAAAACAAGCCAGCACGGGTCATGAATGCCTCACAAGGGTGCGACGGGGCTAAGGCTCCTACACAACAAAGAGCAAACTGGAGGTTTGAATGAAGATGTTGAAATCCACCCTGGCTGTAGTGGCCGCCGCTGCAGCGCTCGGCCTGACCGGGTTCGCTCAAGCGGGTGCCAAGCTGGACGCCATTCAGAAGAAGGGCTTTATTCAGTGCGGCGTCAGTGACGGTCTGCCAGGCTTCTCGGTTCCGGACGCAAGCGGCAAGATCCAGGGCATCGACGCCGACTTCTGCCGCGCTGTGGCTGCTGCGGTATTCGGCGACGCGACCAAGGTCAAGTTCAGCCAGCTGAACGCCAAAGAGCGCTTCACCGCGCTGCAGTCCGGCGAAATCGACATCCTGTCGCGTAACACCACCTGGACCAGCTCCCGTGATGCGAGCATGGGTCTGGTCTTCCCGGGCTTCGTCACTTATTACGACGGCGTTGGCTTCCTCGCCAACAGCAAGCTGGGCGTGAAAAGTGCCAAGGAACTGGACGGCGCGACCATCTGTATTCAAGCCGGTACCACCACTGAGCTGAACGTGTCGGACTACTTCCGCGCCAACAACCTCAAGTACACCCCGATCACGTTCGACACCTCCGACGAAAGCGCCAAATCGCTGGAATCCGGTCGTTGCGACGTACTGACCTCCGACAAATCCCAGCTCTACGCACAGCGTTCCAAGCTGGCCTCGCCGAAGGATTACGTCGTTCTGCCTGAGACCATCTCCAAAGAACCGCTGGGCCCTGTTGTCGCCCGTGGCGATGAAGATTGGACCACGGTTGTTCGCTGGGTGGGCTACGCCTTGCTGAACGCGGAAGAAGCAGGCGTGACGTCGAAAAACGTTGAAGCCGAAGCCAAATCCACCAAGAACCCTGACGTGGCCCGCTTGCTGGGTGCCGACGGCGATTACGGTCCGCAGCTCAAGCTGAAAAAAGACTGGGTCGTGCAGATCGTCAAGCAAGTCGGTAACTACGGCGAGATCTTCGAGAAGAACCTGGGCGCAGCCACTCCTCTGGAGATCGCTCGCGGTCAGAACGCTCTGTGGAACGCTGGCGGCATTCAATACGCACCACCTGTGCGTTGATTGACCTGCGCCCGGCTGCGTGAATCGCAGCCGGGCGCTTTGTTGCATTTCTTCCGGGGCACTCCATGCAAAATCAAATCAGCGCACCCAAGCAGAGGCTCAGCCTCAGCGACCCTAAAGTGCGTGCGTGGCTATTTCAGATAATTACGGTTGTCGCCGTAGTCGCGATGGGTTGGTATCTGTTCGATAACACCCAGACCAACCTGCAACACCGGGGTATCACCTCAGGTTTCGGTTTCCTTGAAAACAGTGCCGGCTTCGGCATCGCGCAGCACCTGATTCCGTTTACGGAGTCGGACACCTACGCCCGGGTTTTCCTGATCGGATTGCTCAACACGCTGCTGGTGACATTCATCGGCGTGATCCTTGCGACCCTGCTGGGCTTCATCGTCGGCGTCGCGCGTCTGTCCAACAACTGGATCATCAACAAGCTGGCCACGGTTTACGTTGAAGTCTTCCGTAACATTCCGCCGCTGCTGCAGATCCTGTTCTGGTATTTCGCGGTGTTCCTGACCCTGCCAGGGCCGCGGGCTGCCCACGGCTTTCTCGGCTCGTTCTTCGTCAGCAGCCGTGGCCTGAACATGCCGGCCGCGATTGCCACCGATGCGGCATGGCCGTTCGTGATCAGCGTGGTGCTGGCCATTGTTGCCATCGTGTTCATGACCCGTTGGGCGAACAAGCGCTTCGAAGCCACGGGCGTACCGTTCCACAAGTTCTGGGCAGGCCTTGCGCTGTTCATCGTGATCCCGGCGCTCTGCGCGCTGATCTTCGGTGCGCCGGTGCACTGGCAACTGCCTGAGCTCAAGGGCTTCAACTTTGTCGGCGGCTGGGTATTGATTCCTGAACTGCTGGCGCTGACGTTGGCCCTGACGGTGTACACGGCGGCATTCATTGCCGAAATCGTGCGTTCGGGCATCAAGTCCGTGAGCCACGGCCAGACCGAAGCGGCACGTTCGCTGGGCCTGCGTCCAGGGCCGACACTGCGTAAGGTCATCATTCCCCAGGCGCTGCGGGTGATCATCCCGCCATTGACCAGCCAATACTTAAACCTGGCGAAGAACTCGTCGCTGGCCGCCGGTATCGGTTATCCGGAAATGGTTTCGCTGTTCGCCGGTACCGTGCTTAACCAGACCGGTCAGGCCATCGAAGTCATTGCCATCACCATGAGCGTGTACCTGGCGATCAGTATCAGCATTTCCCTGCTGATGAACTGGTACAACAAGCGCATTGCGCTGATCGAGCGGTGAGGAAACGCGCATGACATCCCATACTTTCAAACCCGACATGCCACCGCCGAGCAAAGTCTTCGGCCCCGTGGCATGGATGCGCCAGAACCTTTTCTCGAGCTGGATCAACACGCTGTTGACCCTGTTCGCGATCTACCTGATCTGGCTGGTTGTTCCACCGCTGCTGAGTTGGGCCATCTTCGATGCCAACTGGGTCGGTACCACGCGCGAAGACTGCACCAAGGCCGGCGCCTGCTGGGTGTTCATCGAACAGCGCTTCGGCCAGTTCATGTACGGCTACTACCCGCAGGCACTACGCTGGAGGGTTGATCTGACCGTCTGGCTGGCGATCATCGGCGTCGCGCCGCTGTTCATCAAAGTGATGCCGCGCAAGGCGATCTACGGTCTGTCGTTCCTGTTCATCTACCCGATCGTCGCGTACTTCCTGCTGCACGGCGGCGTGTTCGGCCTGGACCAGGTCGCCACCAATCAGTGGGGCGGCTTGATGCTGACCCTGGTGATCGCCACGGTGGGTATCGCCGGCGCATTGCCGCTGGGCGTGGTGCTGGCACTGGGACGTCGCTCCGAGATGCCGGCCATTCGCGTGTTATGCGTGACGTTCATCGAGTTCTGGCGAGGCGTTCCATTAATCACTGTGTTGTTCATGTCTTCGGTGATGCTGCCGCTGTTCCTGCCTGAAGGCATGAACTTCGACAAATTGCTGCGTGCGTTGATCGGCGTGATCCTGTTCCAGTCGGCGTACGTGGCCGAGGTGGTTCGAGGCGGCATGCAGGCCATTCCCAAGGGTCAGTACGAAGCGGCTGCGGCCATGGGCCTGGGCTACTGGCGCCGCATGGGCCTGGTGATTCTGCCGCAAGCCCTGAAGATGGTCATTCCGGGTCTGGTCAACACCGTGATCGCGTTGTTCAAGGACACCAGCCTTGTGATCATCATCGGCCTGTTCGACCTCCTCAACAGCGTCAAACAAGCTGCCGCCGACCCCAAGTGGCTCGGCATGGCGACCGAGGGTTACGTGTTCGCGGCCCTGGTGTTCTGGATCTTCTGTTTCGGCATGTCCCGCTACTCCATGCATTTGGAGCGTAAGTTGGACACAGGCCACAAGCGTTAGGAGTTTTGTGATGAGTGAAGCTATCAGTAAGCCTCTGGGCGCCGAAGGCATGATCCGGATGGAAGGCGTACACAAGTGGTACGGCCAGTTCCACGTGTTGAAAGACATCAACCTGAACGTACGTCAGGGCGAGCGCATTGTGTTGTGCGGCCCGTCGGGTTCGGGCAAGTCGACGACCATCCGTTGCCTCAACCGTCTGGAGGAGCACCAGCAGGGTCGCATCGTGGTCGATGGCACCGAGCTGACTTCGGACCTGAAGCAGATCGAGACGATTCGTCGCGAAGTCGGCATGGTGTTTCAGCACTTCAACCTGTTCCCGCACCTGACCATCCTGCAGAACTGCACGCTGGCGCCAATGTGGGTGCGCAAGATGCCCAAGCGCAAGGCCGAAGAAATCGCCATGCATTATTTGGAGCGGGTGCGTATTCCCGAGCAAGCGCATAAATATCCGGGCCAGCTCTCCGGCGGTCAGCAACAGCGTGTGGCGATTGCCCGCGCGCTGTGCATGAAGCCGAAGATCATGCTGTTCGACGAGCCGACCTCGGCCCTCGATCCGGAAATGGTGAAAGAGGTGCTCGACACCATGGTCGGCCTGGCGGAAGAGGGCATGACCATGCTCTGCGTGACCCACGAGATGGGTTTCGCCCGGACCGTCGCCAACCGCGTGATCTTCATGGACAAAGGCGAGATCGTCGAACAAGCCGCGCCGAACGACTTCTTCGATAATCCGCAAAGCGACCGTACAAGGCTGTTCCTCAGCCAGATCCTGCACTGAGTCAGCAGCCGCAACACAAAGAGCCCGGGCCTAGTGCCCGGGTTTTTACTTTGTGGGAGCAAGCTTGCTCGCGAAGACGGACGTCATCATATGAGGAGTGGGCGGGTACTCCACCGCAAAACTGTACCCAATCCTCGTAAAACTTGTGTTCTCTGCCGATCTCCAACAGGATTACTCCTTTGCGCAATGCGCTGTTACATCCTCCTGCCCCCACGAGAATCCCATGACGACCAAGGCGCCGACGGCGAGCAGTTCCCGTTCCAATGCTTCGACTCCCCATGAAATTGACAAACTGCTGATCGACGCGGAAGCGGATGACGAGCAAGTGCAGCAGCAACATCCTGTGCTCAAGCGCCCGTGGTTCCTGTTATTAGGCCTGGTACTGGTGGCGCTGAATCTGCGTCCGGCGTTGTCGAGCATGGCGCCGTTGTTGAGTGAGGTGTCACGAAGCCTGGGACTTTCTGCGGCCACGGCCGGATTGCTGACCACGCTGCCGGTGTTGTGCCTGGGCCTGTTCGCGCCCCTTGCGCCGATCCTTGCGCGGCGATTCGGCAGTGAGCGCGTGGTACTCGGCATTCTGCTGACCTTGGCCTGCGGCATCATTCTGCGCAGCTCGTTGGGCGAGTTCGGTCTGTTCGCCGGCAGCATCATGGCTGGCGCCAGCATCGGCATTATCGGGGTTCTGCTTCCCGGCATCGTCAAACGTGACTTCGCCAGGCAGGCCGGTGCCATGACGGGCGTTTACACCATGGCGCTGTGCCTGGGCGCCGCCGTTGCGGCCGGCTCCACGGTTCCGTTGAGCGAGGCGCTGGGTAACGGCGACGGCCGCGACTGGACACTGGGCCTGGGTTTCTGGATCGCCCCGGCAATTCTTGCTGCAATCTTTTGGTGGCCGCAGACGCGTCAACGTCATGGCCAGCATCAGGTGGCTTATCGGGTACGCGGTTTGCGCCGCGATCCTCTGGCCTGGCAAGTCACCCTTTATATGGGCCTGCAGTCCTCACTGGCCTACATCGTGTTCGGCTGGCTGCCGTCGATCCTGATCGGGCGAGGACTGACTGCCGTTGACGCCGGCCTGCTGTTGTCCGGTTCGATCATGGTGCAATTGGTCAGCTCGCTGACCGCGCCGTGGCTGGCCACTCGCGGCAAGGATCAGCGCATCGCCATTGTGCTGGTGATGCTGCTGACACTGGCCGGTCTGTTCGGCTGCCTGTATGCGCCACTTGAACAGTTATGGGGCTGGGCCGTGGTGCTCGGCGTGGGGCAGGGCGGCACGTTCAGCCTGGCATTGACCCTGATCGTGTTGCGCTCGCGGGACTCACATGTCGCCGCCAACCTGTCGAGCATGGCCCAAGGCTTCGGCTACACCCTGGCGTCGCTCGGACCTTTCGCGGTCGGCGTCGTGCATGACTGGACCGGAAACTGGAACTCGGTGGGCTGGATCTTCGGCATCATCGGCATCGCCGCGATCATCGCTGGTCTGGGCGCCGGGCGCGCGCTGTACGTGGGCGTGACCAGCGAGAAAGTCTGAGGGCCGGCATTTCTCTTGCGAATGCCCGTGGCATAACGCGCTGCGGCCGCTTATCGTGCAGGCATCCTATATCCATGGACGGCGTTCCCATGAGCGAGACCTTTACTAGCGAACACAACAGCGCGGTGATCACGCGCTTCTACGAGGCGTTCAGCCGCCTCGACGCCGAGGCGATGGCTGCGTGCTACAGCGAGGACGTGGTGTTCTCCGACCCGGTGTTTGGCGAGTTGCACGGGCGGGATGCCGGCGACATGTGGCGCATGCTGACCTCCCGGGCCCGTGACTTTTCGGTGGTGTTCGATCACGTTCGTGCCGATGCCACAACTGGCGCGGCGCACTGGGTCGCGACCTACCTGTTCAGCCAGACCGGCCGCACGGTGGTCAACGACATTCAGGCGCGGTTTGTTTTTCGCGACGGCAAAATCTGCGAGCACCACGATCAGTTTGACCTGTGGCGATGGGCGCGGCAGGCGCTGGGCACGAGGGGCCTGTTGCTGGGCTGGACGCCGTTGCTGCGCGCAAAGGTTCGTCGTCAGGCAACTGAAGGGCTGAGCAAATTCCGCCAGGCGCGATGACCTGGCGGGTTTGATTCGCTTACTGCGGCTCACTCACGGCCTGATCCGAACTGCGATAAATGAACGTGGCGTTTTGCGTCTCATCGCGTGGCAGACCGATCTCGATGATCGGGACGATGCGTCCAACGGTTGTGTGGTAATCCGTCTGGTCATATCGGGCCTGCTCCAGGCCGCCTGGCATCCCCCTGATATAGAAAAACGACTGAATGGGCACGCCGTTACTTTGCGTCTCGTCCCAGGCCTGGATCACCATTTCGTTCCACGGGAAAGGCTCGCCGTTGAGTAAACGCATCGCTTTGAGGTTCTCCATAAACTCGCGCGCTGCAGCTCCGTCACGGGATGTGTGCATGTCGAACGCACATTGGCTGAAATAGCGCTCCGCCGGGTTTCCGGGGGTGCGCTGGTAGTTGACGATCCAGTCCTCGGCGCTTCGAATGCCTTGCTCGTGGCAGAAGGTTTCCACCTGCGCGGTCTGTTGGTTGTCGCCGCAGCCTCCCTGGTCACGGGTCCAGCTGTCGCCATCGGTAGGAAACGCACACAGGACCCTGTATTGCAGAGTATCCGCTGGCCGGTTGCTGACCGGCGCCAGGCTATAGCCACTGCGTGCATCCTCCGCCAGACTGCTGATGGGAGCGTCGGCCCGGAGGAAAGAGAACGCCACTCCTCCCTTGGCTTTTGAGTTCGGACTGTGTTCCCACGAATGGTAAGCGGGTGAGGGCCGAGTGGACCGCAGGAAAATGCCCGAGCAGACGAACGCTGGCGACTGCGCTCCGCATGACTCTCGTGTGTCGTGGTACTGGCGAGTCATCGCCCTCGCGGTGTTTTCCCCCTCGCTGGCTTGCACCGAACCGATGTTGAATGCAACTGCGGCGAGGGTGCCGGTGATAGATAATGCCTTGAACATGTCGAATGGCTCCGTCCTTGGAATGAGTGATGAGCTTACTGATCTCGGATGGGGCAATGCTGTAGGCAACGCGCATTTTGGATAAGGCGTTGTTGGATTGAGTGCGTAGGTTCGTGGCCCTTGCCGTTGTTGGTTGGCGTCCATTCCGGGAAGGTCGACGGTAGGAAACTTCCTGTGTACCCTCCGCCAAACCTTTCGGAAACCTCGTGTGCCTGTCCAGACTCCCGCAGAACCTGTGGCTAAATCCTGGTTCGTGTACTTGGTGCGCGCGGCCAACGGTTCTTTGTACTGCGGCATCAGCAATGATCCGCAGCGCCGATTCGCCCAACATCAAGCCGGCAAAGGCGCGCGCTTTTTCAGCTCGAGCCCGGCGATGGCGCTGGTGTATGTGGAGGCCTGCCGCGACAAGGGCGACGCCTTGCGACAGGAGCGCCTGATCAAAAAGCTGCGTAAAAGCGCCAAGGAATACCTCGCCGCCAGCTACATCCAGCCGAGTGATGCCGCGCCATCAGGCCGAGCGGGTATGCCATAAGCGCGCAGGAGGCTAAGCTGGGGCTTTATCCCTGCGGATGGCCCGAAGCATGTCTGAGTTGATTCTTCATCACTATCCAACGTCACTTTTTGCCGAGAAAGCCCGCCTGATGCTGGGCTTCAAAGGCCTGTCATGGCGCTCGGTCAACATCCCGTCGATCATGCCCAAGCCCGACCTCATGCCCCTCACCGGCGGCTATCGCAAAACCCCGGTTCTGCAAGTTGGCGCCGACATCTACTGCGACACCGCATTGATCGCCCGGCGTCTTGAGCAGGAAAAATCGTCTCCCACGTTCTATCCCGAAGGTCAGGAGTTCACGGCGGCGAGCCTCGCGGCGTGGGCGGATTCGGTGCTGTTCCTGCATGCGGTCAGCCTGGTGTTTCAGCCGGCATCCCTTGCTGTGCGTTTCGCCAAAGTCCCGCCTGAGGCCGTGAAGGCATTTGTTGCCGACCGTGCCACGTTGTTCAATGGCGGCAGCGCCAATCGCGTGCCGCTGGAAGTGGCGCAGCATCAATGGCCGACGCTGATGGCGCGTCTGGAAACCCAGCTTGAGCGCAACGGTGATTTCCTCCTGGGTGCGCCCTCGATTGCCGACTTCTCGGTCGCTCACACCTTGTGGTTCCTCAAACAAACCCCTGTCACGTCCCCGCTCGTTGACGCCTATCCGGCGGTGTTGAGCTGGTACGAGCGCGTTATTGCGTTCGGGCATGGTGCGCCGAGTGAATTGAGTTCGGGAGACGCCGTTGAGATCGCCCGTGCTGCTACCCCGGCGGCGATCCCTGACGAAGATTTCACCGACCCCAACGGCTTTACCGTCGGCCAGCCAGTCACCGTGTCGGCGGTGGATTACGGCGTTGACGCAGTGGCGGGCGAGCTGATTTTCAGCGGGCGCGAAGCGATCATCCTGCGTCGCGAAGATGAACGCGCAGGCACCGTGCATGTGCACTTCCCGCGTTTCGGTTTTCAAATCAAGGCTGTTTGATTAGGTGATTGGGAAATAAGCCCGGCGCAATGCCGGGCTTTATCGCGGTGCCGAATAATCGCTTTGTTTTAATTGCCTATCAATCTGAAGGATTAACGCACGACGGTCGTAACTGTCAGTTGTGACAGTTGTTAAAAAAAACACTCGGTTTACTCTCTTCTTTCAACGTGAAAAAAACTCGTCCGGTCCTTGAGAACGTCGGTGCCCCCTTGTGCCTTGGATATTCTCAATGTTCAGTGATGTCGGACGGTTTATTCCAGGACGGGAGAGCATGTCATGGTCAACGCAAATACGTTTGGTGTATCGCTACTTGTTATTGCGATGCAAAGCGCTGATGTTTATGCGGCCAGTTGCACTGATACGGCCAAGGCACTGACGCGTCAGTATTACGATACGCGAGACAACTGCGGCAAAGCCTCGTCACCTGCGTTTTTGTGCAACGGGGTTATCTTCAGGGCTACCATTCCGTCGGACGACTACAATTCATGGGACCCGAGCCCGGCCTCGGTCAAAAGCGGCGGCACATCGTTCTCTTATCTGCGCAAGGACGCCAAGTTTTCCCGGCTCGTCCGCTATGAAAACAATGGCTACGTGCTTTTTCCGATTCAGGCGCTGCCGACTGACAAAAGCCCCTATAACGTGCTGTGCTCGTTCCCGATGGATGGCGGCACTGATTCGCGGGTCGACAAGGGCTGCGGCTCCTCTCCGGTGGCGACCGCGCCAGGCAAAGGCGCTGAGTGCTTTTCTCAAAAGATCGAGACCGGTCGCCAGTGGGCAGAGCAGTACAAGACGCAGACCAAGGGCGACAATCGCAATGAGTGCGGCTTTGATGTGCGCGATCCACTGGACCGGCACGCAACTGACAACTTCAATGCAAGTCTGAGCGCCATGCGCGAAATGGGAAAGACGTCGTTCAATAAACAGAATGAACTCAGGCTGGATACCTGGAGTGCTGAAACGCCTGATAAAGACTTGCCGATTCAGGCTTTTTTCTATTTGCCCGAACCTGGGGGCGGCAAGGACGATGCCCGGTTTGATCAACAACGTTATTACTCACAAACGGGTATCTGGGTGCCGATTATCGCAATGACACTTCCGGACTCCCCGTCTAAAGATGCAACGTTTGCCTGCGACGCCGATGATCAGGCCGTCTCTGAATCGGGCAAGACAATCAATCGGTATATCAAGTCCGCCACGTGGGCACTGCGCCCTGACCCGGGCACGGGAGAAGAGGAGTGGTCGCTGTCGGTCGTGCTGACCGAATTGGGCAAGAAGCAAACGGGTTCTTCAGGCTCTGACGCGGTGTATGCCGAACTGGTCCGCAAGTATAAAAACGATTTTCAATGGAAACAAAATGATGGCGGTGGCATGCGCCGCCAACTGGTGTGCCACTTCAACATCGCGCGCAACAAAGATGAATTCAATCTTGAGCCGTTCCGCCCCGATCTCTCTGAAGAGAAAGCCGAGGCGGCGGGTTGCAATCCGGTGTGACCCCACAGCAGCCAAGCGTCAGGTGTCACTTCAGCGCAGCGAGAATCTGCTCTTCGCTAAACCCCCTGATCAACGTGCCATTCACGTCGATCAGGGGAATGCCGCGGCCACCCAGGGCCTCATAGGCTTTGCGCCCTGCGGCGTCTTTCTCGATATCGAACTCGGTATAGCGAATGCCCTGGCTGTCGAGAAAACGCCGGGTCTGTTTGCAGTAGCCGCACCAGTCGGTGGCGTACAACGTCACCCGCGCGTTGGCCTGCGCATGCTCCGATAAAGTGGAGGAGGGGTGGACCAGGTTTTCGATCTTGCCCCAGTTCTGGTAAACGACTACCGCCAGCATGATGAGCAAGAACTTCTTCAGGGTACGAACGAACATTCGGGTCTTGGCTCCTCGGCAGAATCAGCGGCGTTTGAGCTGATCGGTCAATTGAGTGGGCAGCCCTTTGATGATCAACGTGCCTTTCTCTTCGTCGTACTCGATCTTGTCGCCCAGCAGGTGCGCCTCAAAGCTGATCGACAGACCTTCTGCGCGGCCGGTGAAGCGACGGAACTGACTGAGGGTACGCTTATCGGCCGGAATCTCGGGCGACAGGCCGTAATCCTTGTTGCGGATGTGATCGTAGAAGGCGCGCGGGCGGTCCTCGTCGATCAGGCCTGACAATTCTTCCAGGGCGATGGGCTCGCCCATTTTGCTCTGGCTGCTGGCGTAGTCGACCAGCGCCTTGGTCTTCTCGCGGGTCGATTCTTCTGGCAGGTCTTCACTCTCGACGAAATCACTGAAGGCCTTGAGCAGGGTGCGGGTCTCGCCCGGTCCGTCGACGCCTTCCTGGCAGCCGATGAAGTCCCGGAAGTACTCGGAAACCTTCTTGCCGTTCTTGCCCTTGATGAACGAGATGTACTGCTTGGACGCCTTGTTGTTCTGCCACTCGGAAATGTTGATCCGGGCTGCAAGGTGCAGCTGACCCAGATCCAGATGCCGGGAGGGCGTCACGTCCAGCGCTTCGTTCACCGCCACGCCTTCGCTGTGGTGCAGCAGCGCGATCGCCAGGTATTCGGTCATGCCCTGCTGGTAGTGCGCAAACAGCACGTGGCCACCGACCGACAGGTTCGACTCTTCCATCAGCTTCTGCAGATGCTCGACCGCGATGCGGCTGAACTGGGTGAAATCCTTGCCCTGATCCAGGTATTCCTTCAGCCAGCCACTGAACGGGTGCGCGCCGGACTCGGCATGAAACAGCCCCCACGCTTTGCCTTGTTTGGCGTTATAGCTCTCGTTGAGGTCTGCCAGCATGTTCTCGATGGCTTGGGATTCGGCGAGTTCCGAGTCCCGGGCGTGGAGCACGGCGGGCGTGCCGTCAGGTTTTTTGTCGATCAGGTGGACGATGGCGTGACGGATCGGCATGGATTTCTCGGCTGCTGAAGGGGAACTGAACGGGACCAGACCAGGCCCGTGCGAAAGTCGGCAAGTGTACCGCAGACGGGGGGCGGAACGCTCTGGAAGGGCCGAAAACGCTGACCTCGGTCCATTAATATGACTTTTTTACGCCTCTCGGGCGATAAAGCTGACCAAATGGGTAGGTAGGGGCGGATATTTGCGTTGCGCTGTGCTAGTTTTGCCCGGTCCTGAGCGCCCAAGCGCGCCAGGCGTGCAGTTTGTGGGCGTTCGGCCGAACCAAAGGCCGTTTACAGTATCTACATTTCGCGTCTGTACCACACTCTGCAAACCATTCGAATTTGATAGGGAAGGAACACCACCATGGCTCTGACTAAAGACCAATTGATCGCCGATATCGCAGAAGCTATCGACGCGCCTAAAACCACCGCGCGCAACGCTCTCGACCAATTGGGTCAAATCGTCGCTGACCAACTGGAAAACGGTAGTGAAATCACTCTGCCAGGCATCGGCAAACTGAAAGTCACCGAGCGTCCAGCACGCACCGGCCGCAACCCTTCGACTGGCGCAGCCATCGAAATCGCTGCCAAGAAAGTGGTCAAGTTCGTACCCGCCAAAGTGCTGACTGACTCGGTCAACAAGTAAGCGAAAACGCTGCTTGGATGAGGAACCGTGTGACGGAGTGATCCGGACACGGTTTTTTTGTGCCCGCTATTTCTTGAAAGGGTTGCACCCGGCCGCTTTGGCCGCTGCCTCGGAAACCACCGGGCGGAAGGGCTCCAGGTTCCAGTCAGCGCGTTGCGGATAGTTGCGCACGATGCAGGCGATTTGTTGCTTCATGCTGCCCGCGTCTTTTTCTTCGTCCCGCCATTGCGGGTCTGAACCGCGCAAGTCGTAGAGCTCCTGATAGACCACTTGCTGCTGACTCGCTTGCACTTTTTTCCCGAGCTCCGTCAGCACGACATTCAGGGTCCACTCTGTTTTCCCGGTGCCTGGGTCCAGGCGCTGCTCCCAGTTGCTCTTTGCGATGAATTTCGCGCTTATGTTGCTGTTGAGGTTAAGCGAAACCCCTTGATCGGCGGCGCTGTAGGTGAATCGTTGCTCCGGCGCCCGTGTGAAATCGACTTTCAGAATAGGTACTGCGTAGCCTTGCCCATAGAGTTTTCGTTGGAAGGTGCGCGCATTGGCCAGGCCGTCCTGCTGCACCGCGGCTTTGCCGTTGTCGCCTCGGACGGGGTAGTTGAAAGCGCTTTTACCTTGGTAAATAAACGCATCGATGTCATCCATGATGTCGCTGCCGCCGGCGGCATTCTTGAGCATGAATTCGTTGAAGAAGTCCTTGCGCGAATAAGGGTCGGCGTTGGTGGTGGTCACTCTGGCTTCATGGGCCTGGATCATCGCGTCCCACTGCGCAGGCACTTCGGCGTTCCACGAGCACTGCGTCGTCTGGATAGGCTGTCGGGCGCCGCCCTGATATTTCTGTTTCCACTGCTCGGCCGTGTTGACGTTCTGATCGGCACAGGTGCCGTAGGCCCATTGAGCGTTCTTGTTCACTGTCGTAGGTTGGGCAGGGGGCACGAAGGTGGCGTCATTGAAGGGCCCGCAGCCGTACCACTTGCGATCCGGTCCGGTGTAACCATCGAACGTGTAGATACAGGCCCAGCCCTCCTGCTTGACCGGGAGCTGCAGCGCGAGCCCGTCCGTTGGCGTCCTGAGAATGAAGCCGGCGGGATGCACGAGCACTGTTGTGCTCAGGTCTCGGCGTATCCAGGTGTAGGACGTTGCGCCGGTTTGCAGCGCGTAGGGGCTGTAGTCCCAGGGATTGAAATTGCCGTCATTGACCATGCGCAAGGTGATGCCGCTGCAGTAGTAATGGCCCCGGGCGGCGCCGGTGTCCGGCTCTGTGCAGTGGTTGTCGATGCGGTTGTAACTGGCGTTGATGCGCCGGACCGTTTCGACCGGATCAAGGTTTGCCTTCAACTCAACTGCCCACGACGGGCAGCTCCAGACCATCAACGTGCAGATAACGCAGGCTAAGACGCGCATGGCTGACCTCCTTGTGCCGGGGCACGCAACGAGGATTCAGCTTATGAACGGGGGCGTTTGCCGTCTACTGACAGAAATGACACTGCCGTTGAGGCTCAGGGCTTGCGTGCGGTCCAGCGCTGTTCCCGCCAGGCTTGCTGACGGGCTGTGTCGTGAAAGGTCCAGGCAACGAAGCGGCTCTGTTTCTGACCCTGGCCCATCTCCACCGTGTGGCTTTCAACGGCACCGGCTTTTTTCAGCGCGCTCTGGATGAGAGGCAGGTTCGACGCCTTGGATACCAGCGTGCTGAACCACAACACCTGCGCCACCACCTGAGCACTTTCATTGATCAACTGCGTCACGAAGCGCGCCTCGCCACCTTCGCACCACAGCTCCGCCGCCTGGCCGCCGAAATTCAGCACCGGCAATTTGCGTTTGGGGTCTGCCTTCCCGAGGGCTCGCCATTTGCGCTGGCTGCCGCTTAGCGCTTGCGCAGCAGAGGCGTGGAAAGGCGGGTTACACACGCTGATGTCGAAGCGTTCATCGGGCTGCAGCAAACCGGTCAAGATGTGCTTTTGGTTGGACTGCTCCCGAAAGCCGATGCTCTTGCTCAAGCCGTTGGCTTTGACGATGGTGGTCGCCGAAGCAAGGGCGATCTTGTCGATGTCAGAGCCCAGAAACGACCAGCCGTATTCGCCCTGACCGATCAGTGGGTAGATGCAGTTGGCGCCCGTGCCAATGTCCAGCGCTGTAACGGATGCGCCGCGAGGAATGACGCCGTCGTTGCGCTCCGCCAGCAGGTCCGCCAGAAAGTGCAGATAATCGGCGCGCCCAGGTATTGGCGGGCACAGGTAGTCCGCGGGGATATCCCAATGGGCAATGCCGTAGAACGCTTTGAGCAGAGCACGGTTGAATACCCGCACAGCAGCGGGGTTGGCGAAGTCGATGCTTTCCTTGCCATAGGGATTGAGGATCACAAATTTGCCCAGTTCGGGGCTGCTTTTGATCAGGCGCGGAAAATCGTAATGACCCTGGTGGCGGTTGCGTGGGTGCAGGGTGGCTTTCTCACGCGGCGCGGCAGGCTTGGCCTGTTGGGCAGGTTTGGCTTTCTTGCGTGGGGTGTTGCGTTGGGGTTTGGGGGCGTCGTGGCTGGTCATCGGTGATGCATCTCGTGAAAGCACAACCCCTGTAGGAATGAGCTTGCTCGCGATAACCGTGTATCAGTAACGGTTGAGTTGCTGATACACGGTTATCGCGAGCAAGCTCACGCCTACAGGGGCCATAGTCGTCAACCGGCCTGCGATTCAGACCGGCTGATTTGATCGGATTACAGACTCGCGATCCGCGCGTGCTGCTCGGCCAGTTTGCCCAGCGCCTGTTCGGCTTCGGCCATCTTCGCGCGTTCCTTGGCGATGACTTCAGGCGGCGCCTTGTCGACGAACGCGGCATTGGACAGCTTGCCGCCAACCCGCTGAACTTCGCCCTGCAGACGCTGGATTTCCTTATCCAGACGCGCCAGTTCGGCGTCCTTGTCGATCAATCCGGCCATCGGCACCAGCACTTCCATCTCACCGACCAGAGCGGTCGCCGACAGCGGTGCTTCAGCGCCGGCTTCCAGCACGGTGAACGATTCAAGCTTGGCCAGCTTCTTCAGCAGGTGCTCGTTCTCGTTCAGACGGCGCTGGTCCTCGACGCTGACGTTCTTGAGGAACAACTGCAGCGGCTTGCCCGGGCCGATGTTCATCTCCCCGCGGATGTTGCGCACGCCGAGCATCAGGCTCTTGAGCCATTCGATGTCGCCTTCGGCCGCGACGTCGATGCGCGCATCGTTCGCCACCGGCCACGGTTGCAGCATGATGGTCTTGCCTTCAACGCCGGCCAGCGGCGCGAGGCGCTGCCAGATTTCTTCGGTGATGAATGGCATGAACGGATGCGCCAGACGCAGTGCGACTTCCAGCACACGCACCAGCGTGCGACGGGTGCCACGCTGACGCTCGACCGGCGCCGTCTCGTCCCACAAAACCGGCTTGGACAGCTCCAGGTACCAGTCGCAATACTGGTTCCAGATGAACTCGTACAGCGCCTGCGCCGCGAGGTCGAAGCGGAACTGATCCAGCTGACGGGTCACTTCGGCTTCAGTGCGTTGCAGCTGCGAGATGATCCAGCGATCCGGCAGCGAGAGCTCGAACGCTTCGCCGTTCTGGCCGCAGTCTTCGCCCTTGTCGAGCACGTAGCGCGCGGCGTTCCAGATCTTGTTGCAGAAGTTGCGATAGCCTTCGACGCGGCCCATGTCGAACTTGATGTCACGGCCCGTGGAAGCCAGCGAGCAGAAGGTGAAGCGCAGGGCATCGGTGCCGTAGCTGGCGATGCCGTCGGCGAATTCGTCGCGGGTCTGCTTTTCGATCTTCTTGGCAAGCTTGGGCTGCATCATGCCGGAGGTGCGTTTCTGCACCAGGGCTTCGAGCTCGATGCCGTCGATGATGTCCAGCGGATCAAGGACGTTGCCCTTGGACTTGGACATTTTCTGGCCCTGGCCATCACGCACCAGACCGTGCACATACACGGTCTTGAACGGCACCTGCGCCGTACCGTCTTCGTTCTTCACCAGATGCATGGTGAGCATGATCATCCGGGCAACCCAGAAGAAAATGATGTCGAAACCGGTAACCAGCACGTCGGTCGGGTGGAAGGTTTTCAGGAAATCGGTCTGCTCCGGCCAGCCCAGGGTGGAGAACGTCCACAGACCGGAACTGAACCAGGTGTCTAGCACGTCGTTGTCCTGCTGCAGGGCAACATCAGGACCGAGGTTGTGCTTGGCGCGGACTTCGGCTTCGTCGCGGCCGACGTAGACCTTGCCGGATTCGTCGTACCAGGCCGGAATGCGGTGGCCCCACCAGAGCTGACGGCTGATGCACCAGTCCTGAATGTCGCGCATCCACGAGAAGTACATGTTCTCGTATTGCTTGGGCACGAAGGCGATGCGGCCGTCTTCGACGGCAGCGATGGCAGGTTCTGCCAGCGGCTTGGTCGACACGTACCACTGATCCGTCAGCCACGGCTCGATGATGGTGCCGGAGCGGTCGCCTTTCGGTACTTTCAAGGCGTGGTCGTCAACGCTGACCAACAGGCCGGCGGCGTCGAACGCAGCCACGATCTGCTTGCGTGCCTCGAAGCGGGCGAGGCCGGCGTACTCGGCAGGGAGGGTGCCGTCGACCGTGTCGTTCAGCGTGCCGTCGAGGTTGAACACCTGGGCAGCGGGCAAAACGGCAGCGTTCTTGTCGAAGATGTTCAGCAGCGGCAGGTTGTGGCGCTTGCCGACGTCGTAGTCGTTGAAGTCGTGGGCCGGGGTGATCTTCACGCAGCCGGTGCCGAATTCAGGGTCGCAGTAGTCGTCCGCGATGATCGGGATGCGACGGCCTACCAGCGGCAGCTCGACGAACTTGCCGATCAGCGCCTGGTAGCGCTCATCGTTCGGGTTCACCGCGACGGCGGCGTCGCCAAGCATGGTTTCCGGACGGGTCGTGGCAACGATCAGGTAGTCCAGACCTTCAGCGGTCTTGGCACCATCGGCCAAGGGGTAGCGCAGATTCCACAGATGGCCTTTCTCGTCGTGGCTTTCCACTTCGAGGTCGGAGATTGCGGTGTGCAGCTTGGTGTCCCAGTTGACCAGCCGCTTTCCACGGTAGATCAGGCCGTCTTCGTGCAGCCGCACGAACGCCTCTTTAACCGCTTCGGACAAACCGTCGTCCATCGTGAAGCGCTCACGGCTCCAGTCGACCGACGAGCCCAGGCGACGGATCTGACGGCTGATGTTGCCGCCGGACTGATCCTTCCACTCCCAGACTTTTTCGAGAAATTTGTCGCGACCCAAGTCGTGACGGCTCTGACCCAAGGCCTCGAGCTGACGCTCCACCAGCATCTGCGTGGCGATACCGGCGTGGTCGGTGCCCGGCTGCCACAGGGTGTTGCGACCCTGCATGCGGCGGAAGCGGATCAGGGCATCCATGATCGCGTTGTTGAAACCGTGGCCCATGTGCAGGCTGCCGGTGACGTTCGGCGGCGGAATCATGATGGTGTACGAGTCGCCCGCGCCTTGCGGAGCGAAATAGTTTTCGGACTCCCAGGTCTGGTACCAGGAAGTTTCGATGGCGTGCGGCTGGTAGGTCTTGTCCATGCGAGGCGGGAACCTGATCTGCTTTGAGTCGGAAAAGCCGACGAGTATAGCTTTTCAAGGCGGCGTCAAGCTACAAGCGCTAGGTCAGGTGCTACGAGCGGTGATGCCCGGAATCGTCGCGGGCATCTGTAGGACTGCGCTTACCCGCGATCCCGGATCGGAAAGAGAACGGGTTCAGCTGGTGTATTGACTCAGTAGCCGTTCCATCCGCGCATCCAGACGGCGTTTGATCTCGTTCTCGATGTGCGGGGCGAAGTCGTCGATCACGTCCTGCATGATCAACTGTGCAGCGGCCCGCAGTTCGGCATCCAGGTGCAGCAGCGCGTCAGCGTTCGGCGCCTTGGCGCTTGACGCGTTGGCCGCGGGTGCGGGAGGTGCCACGGCAGCAACCGGCTCGGGCGTGAGCAGGGGAATGTCATTGAGGTTGGCTTCGTGCTCATCGAGCGTCACGACCTGGCCAGTGACCACGTCAAACAGCAGCGGGATCTGCTCGTCGCTGTTCACGGACTCGGTCAGCAGGGGAGGCTGGGCCGGGTCATCGCCCAACAGCTGGCGAATCGACTCGAGGTCGTCCAGCAGGTGCGCTGAATCTTTCAGGTGTTTTGAATTATCCATCGTGTGCTCAAAGACGCTGCAGCTTGTGATCCTGCAGAGGATAGCCCTGTTCGCGGTAGAAGCGAAAACTCTCGCGCGCCGCGAGGCGAATGGCCGGGTCCTCGACAACGATCTCGGCGACACGCGCGAATCGTTTGAAGAATTCCGGGATGCGCAGGTCGAGATTGACCAGCAAATCCTGATGTTGGCCGGGGTCGCTGCCAATGCCCAGCGCCACGGGTGCGTCCTGGTCGTCTTCGACCGCACCATGGGGAACGAACGCTTCGCCCCTGAACCGCCACAGTCGGGCGTCCAGTTCTTCGCGCTGTCCGGCATCGCTGCAATGCAGGTACACCCGATGGCCGAGGCGCCAGGCCTTGTCCGTGAGTTTGCAGGCGAAGTCCAGGCGCGCGACAGGGTCGGCACTCGGCAGAATGTAGAAGTCGACTTGGGTCATGGGTGATTCCAGAACGCTGAACGCGCCGACCGGGGAGGCCGGCGCGTTTGCAGCGGCTTAAACGCCAGCGCGGTCGATCAGGTATTGGGTCAGCAGCGGAACCGGACGGCCCGTTGCGCCCTTGTCCTTGCCGCCGCTCAGCCATGCCGTACCGGCGATGTCCAGGTGCGCCCACTCGTAGGCTTTGGCAAAGCGCGAGAGGAAACAGGCCGCGGTGATGGTGCCGGCTTTCGGACCGCCGATGTTGGCGATGTCGGCAAATGGGCTGTCCAGTTGCTCTTGATACTCATCGAACAACGGCAGCTGCCAGGCACGGTCGTCGGCGCGCTTGCCGGCTTCGAGCACTTGGTTGATCAACGCGTCGCTGTTGCCCAGCAGGCCCGACGTGTGACCGCCCAGCGCAACGACGCAAGCACCGGTCAGGGTAGCGATGTCGATAACGGCCTGTGGCTTGAAGCGTTCGGCGTAAGTCAGCGCATCGCACAGCACCAGACGGCCTTCGGCGTCGGTGTTGAGGATCTCGACGGTCTGGCCGCTCATGGTCTTGACGATGTCGCCCGGACGCGTGGCGTTGCCGCTCGGCATATTTTCGGCCGCCGCGACGATGCACACCAGATTGATTGGCAGTTGCAGTTCAAGCACGGCGTTCAACGTGCCGAACACGCTCGCCGCGCCGCACATGTCGAATTTCATTTCGTCCATGCCCAGGCCCGGCTTGAGGCTGATGCCGCCCGTGTCGAAGGTGATGCCTTTACCCACCAGCACGAAAGGCTTTTCGCTTTTCTTGCCGTTGGAGTACTGCATGACGATCAGGCGTGGCGGCTGGGCGCTGCCTTGACCGACCGCCAGGAACGAACCCATGCCCAGCTTTTCGATGTCTTTCTCGTCGAAGATTTCGACCTTGAGGCCCTTGTTGGCTTTACCCATCGCCTTGGCCTGCTCGCCCAGATACGTCGGATGGCAGATGTTCGGCGGCATGTTGCCGAGGTCGCGGGTCACGGCCATGCCGGCAGCGATGGCCTGTGCATGCTTGGCCGCTCGCTCGACGTCGGCGACGTTGGCCTTGGCGGTCAGCAGGGTGACTTTTTTCAGGGCGCGAGGATCGACTTTCTGACTCTTGAACCGATCGAAGACGTATTCGCCATCGGCCAGCGTCTCGACCAACAGGCGGTTCTTGCCATAAACGTCGCGGTTCTTGACGTTCAGTTGATCAAGGTCGAAGCCGGCATCGACGCCGCCCAGGCTTTTAAGGGTGCTGAGGGCGCCGCTGATGATTTTGCGGAATTGACGATCGTTCAGTTCCGGCTCTTTGCCCGAACCGACCAGCAACACGCGTTCGGCTTTCAGGTTGGGCAGGCTGTGCAGCAACAGGCTCTGGCCGATCTTGCCCGACAGGTCGCCGCGCTTGAGCACAGCGCTGATGGCGCCGCCGCTCAGGGTGTCGAGGGTGCTTGCGGTGTCGCTCAGCGTGCGGCCTTCACCGACGGCGACCACCAGCGTGGCGGTCTTCAAGGTTTCTGCACTGACGCTTTTAACAACCAATTCCATGTCGGGGTCCCCGAATAAACTGTGAGTTATCGCACTTGAGCACAGGGCTCGGCAGCGGCGCGGAGGTATTTATACCGGCATGCCTGCGGCAAGGCCCGCAGTTTGACCCTGCGAGCCAATGGATGACAACCCCGTCCGGGTGCGCGCGTGCGCCGGTTGCAGAAGTATCCCGCACGCGCAGTGACAGACACACCCAATCACAGGATAATGCCGCATATTTTTTTGGTGGTACGCCGTCGCGCGCATCATGGCTGATTCATTTCATTGTCATGCCGCCTTAGCGTGACAACCCTGGAGTGTCTGGTTTGATTGTCTTCCGTTACCTGTCCCGAGAAGTGCTGGTTACCCTGAGCGCTGTCAGTGCTGTGCTGCTGGTAATCATCATGAGTGGCCGTTTCATCAAGTACCTGGCCCAGGCGGCATCGGGTGCACTCGATCCGGGTGTCCTGTTTCTGATCATGGGTTTCCGTCTGCCGGGCTTCCTGCAACTGATCCTTCCCCTGGGGTTGTTCCTCGGGATTCTCCTGGCGTACGGCCGGTTGTACCTCGAAAGTGAAATGACCGTACTGGCCGCCACCGGCATGAGCCAGCAACGTCTGCTCCTGATCACCCTCGCACCGGCTGCGCTTGTTTCACTGCTGGTGGCCTGGCTCAGCTTCAGCCTCGCCCCTCAGGGCGCTACGCAGTTCCAGCTGCTGATCAACAAGCAGGACGCGATGACCGAATTCGACACGCTGGTGCCGGGTCGCTTCCAGCTCCTGCGTGACGGCAGCCGCGTGACTTACACCGAGACCATGAGCGACGACCGCATCAACCTGGGCGGCGTGTTCATCTCCGAGAAGAAGCTCGACGAGAAGAAAGACCACGGCATCACCGTGCTGGTCGCGGAAAAAGGCCGGCAGGAAATCAAACCCGACGGCACGCGCTACCTGATTCTGGACAACGGCTATCGCTACGACGGCAATCCCGGTCAGGCCGATTACCGCGCGATCAAATACGACACCTACGGCGCCTTGCTGCCCAAGCCGGACATCAGCGATGAAGTCACTGACCGTGATGCCATCTCCACCAGCGAGCTGCTGACCGGCGAAGACAGCCTGCGCAACCGGGCCGAGCTGCAATGGCGAGTTTCGCTGCCGATTCTGGTGTTCATCGTGACGCTGATGGCGGTACCGCTGGCTCGGGTCAACCCGCGTCAGGGTCGCTTCCTCAAGCTTCTCCCGGCGATTCTCCTTTATATGGCTTACCTCACCATCCTGATTGCCGCGCGCGGCGCGCTGGAGAAGGGCAAGATTCCGATGGGCCTCGGCCTGTGGTGGGTGCATGCACTGTTCCTGTCCATCGGACTGGCGTTGCTCTACTGGGAGCCTCTGCGCCTGAAGCTTGCGAGTCGCCGCAGCGTGTCGGGGGTGGCTCATGGTTAAGCTCGATCGTTACATCGGCAAAAGCGTGTTCATGGCGATCCTTGCGGTACTGGGGATCATCCTCGGGCTGGCCTCGCTGTTCGCCTTCATCGACGAAATGGCTGACATCAGCGACACCTACACCTTCTGGGACGCTGGCAGTTTCGTGTTGATGACCGCGCCGCGTCGTCTCTACGACATGCTTCCGATGGCCGCGCTGATCGGTTGCCTGATCGGTCTTGGCGCACTGGCGAGCAGCAGCGAACTGACCATCATGCGCGCCGCCGGTGTGTCGATCGGCCGTATCGTCTGGGCGGTCATGAAGCCCATGCTGGTGCTGATGGTGGCGGGTCTGTTGATTGGCGAGTATGTCGCGCCGGTGACCGAAGCCTCGGCCCAGGCCGCGCGTTCCCTCGCTCAAGGCACCGGCGATGCGCAGAGCGCCAAGCACGGTCTGTGGCACCGTCAGGGTGAGGAGTTCATCCACATCAACACGGTGCAACCGAACGGCCTGCTGTATGGCGTCACTCGTTACCATTTCGATGACCAGCGCCACATGCTGACCTCGAGCTTCGCCAGGCAAGCCAACTTCATGACCGATTACTGGTTGTTGAAGGACGTTACCACTACGGTGTTCCACGACGGTCGCACCGAAGTGGTCACCGCCCCTGAAGAGCGCTGGAACGTCGCGTTGAGCCCGCAGTTGCTGAGCACGGTGGTGCTGCCGCCTGAGTCACTGTCGATGACCGGGCTTTATGGCTATGCGCGTTATCTCGCCGATCAGGGGTTGAACAACGGTCGTTACTGGCTGGCGTTCTACACCAAGATCCTCCAGCCGCTGGTCACCGTTGCGCTGGTGCTGATGGCGATTTCCTTCATCTTCGGGCCTTTGCGCTCGGTGACGCTCGGGCAACGGGTGTTCACGGGCGTGCTCGTGGGCTTCACCTTCCGTATCGCTCAGGACCTGTTGGGGCCGTCGAGCCTTGTGTTCGGCTTCTCGCCACTCTTCGCCGTGCTGGTGCCGGCGGGCGTGTGCGCCCTGGCGGGTATCTGGTTGCTGCGCCGCGCGGGCTGATACCTGCTGCGCGATGAAAAGCCGACCCCTGGGTCGGCTTTTTTGTGGGCGGCCTGCCGAGGTTCACCTCCTAATGCCGGGCACTCGCACCAGCTGCGTTTCGGAATACAGGTCATGCCAGCAGCGTTTCTGTTTGTCGAACAGGCTCCAGAAGAAACCCAGCCCGACACACAGCCACGAGGCGATGGCCACGACGAAACGCAGCAGCGCTTGCCACAGGCTGATGGCGGTTCCGTCGGCGTTCTGCACGCGTATTCCCCACACCTGCATGCCAAGGGTCTGGCCCGCGCGGGTCCAGAAATGGGCGAAGAAACCGAACAGCGTGATCAGCAGAATTGAGGACAGCAGCGGATCGGCATCAAGCGCGCCGGACTCGGAAAGCTGGCGCAGTCTGGCTTCGCCGATGAATCCCATCCAGAACAGCTTGTAGAGAAACGCAGTGACCATCAGCAAAGCCACGCATAACAGCGCGTCGTAGCTGATGGCAGCCAGGCGCCGGCCCAATCCGGCGGCAGGGAAGTCGCCCTGGGGGTGTAAAACGCGTCGGATCATGGCGGCGCTCGTGTAATCGGAGGCGGGCAGTTTACGGAATCGCAGGCACAAAAAAGCCCCTGATGTTGGCCATCAGGGGCTTTTAGCGTCGGCTGATCAGGCCTCGGCTTGTACTTCGTCAGCCTGCATGCCTTTTTGGCCCTGCACTGCGACGAACGTCACTTTCTGGCCTTCTTTCAGGCTTTTGAAGCCGTTGCCTTGAATAGCGCGGAAGTGGACGAACAGATCCGGACCGCTTTCAGGCGTGATAAAACCGAAACCCTTTTCATCGTTAAACCACTTAACGGTGCCGCTCTGACGTGTAGACATTTTCTTATTCCTTGACGCATTAAATTAATGACAGTCTCTTTCACGCGAAAGAGTACTGGGGCTGGTTGCAGGAAGAAGAAACGTAGAGCGGGATGTAGCATTGCTTTTGGCGCTACTGCCCGGGTCACGATCCCAGCGACCCATGCAAACACAGTCGAGAAACTCTACGCTAACTCTCGTCGAAAAAACAAGCCCCGCTCGGGCCAGCATTCATAGGGGTTTTCGGCTTTTTGAAAACATTAACCACGTTCGCAAGATCGATAGTTTTTAATGTTTAGAGGGTTATCGAAGTTCAATATTTTGACAGTTTTGAATGCACTTAACGCTGGCGCCAGACTGCAGCATCCGCACAGTTTAATGCACTGTTGCGGTGCCGCATTTTTTGACGGTGTTACTTACCCGCGGAAGTAACGTGCCGGAACGAATGGCATTTTCGTCACCTGCATAGGGACTCTCTTGCCGCGGACGATTGCCCAGACGGCTGTTTCCAGCGCAGTGAAACCCGCATCGACATAACCCATGGCCAACGGCGCACTCAGGGTCGGGCCAAAGCCGCCGCTGCAGACAGTCCCTATGGTCTTTCCATCGGCATCGACGATTTCAGCGCCTTCACGCACCGGCGTACGTTCCTGTGGCAACAGGCCGACACGTTTGCGTGCCGCACCGCTTTGGTGCTGGGCGAAGATCTTGTCGGCACCGGGGAATCCGCCGGCACGCGCACCGTCGGCACGACGCACCTTGGAAATCGCCCAAAGCAGGCTGGCTTCGATCGGCGTGGTGTCGGTGTTCATGTCGTGGCCGTAAAGGCATAGCCCGGCTTCCAGTCGCAGCGAGTCGCGTGCACCCAGGCCAATCGGCGCCACTTCGGGCTCCGCGAGCAGTCGACGTGCCAGGGCTTCTGCCTGATCTGCCGGCACCGAAATCTCGTAGCCGTCTTCACCGGTGTAGCCCGAGCGGCTGACGTAGCAGTCAATGCCGCCGATCTTCGTCGAGGTGTACTGCATGAAGGTCATTTTCGCGACTTCCGGGGCCAGCCGCGCCAGTGCGGTGACGGCCTGCGGACCTTGCAGTGCGAGCAATGCGCGTTCGTCGAACAGCGGCGTGATCTCGCACTGATGGCCGATGTGCTGCTGCAAGTGCGCCAAATCTTCGTTCTTGCAGGCGGCGTTGACCACCAGCATGAGCTGATCGTTGCCCAGATTGGCGACCATCAGGTCGTCGAGAATGCCGCCGGTTTCATTGGTGAACATCGCGTAACGCTGCATACCGACCGGCAGATCGATGATGTCCACTGGCACCAGGGTTTCAAGCGCTTTCGCTGCATTCGCGCCGCTCAAGAGGATCTGACCCATGTGCGAAACGTCGAACAGGCCGGCCTGATCCCGGGTGTGCAGGTGTTCTTTCATCACGCCAGCAGGGTACTGAACGGGCATGTCGTAGCCGGCGAACTCGACCATTTTCGCGCCGAGTTCACGGTGCAGGGCGTTGAGCGGGGTCTTCAGCAATTCGGTGGTCATGGGGTCACTCCTTGAAAGCGGTTCCGGCTTCCCCGCCCATGGCAGGGAAGTCTGTGAATAGGGGCTGATGTCAGCACTCGATGATGTTCACGGCCAGCCCGCCACGGGCTGTTTCCTTGTATTTGCTTTTCATGTCGGCGCCGGTCTGGCGCATGGTGCGGATCACTTTATCCAGCGAGACAAAATGCTGGCCGTCGCCGCGCAAGGCCATGCGGACCGCGTTGATGGCCTTCACCGAACCCATGGCATTGCGTTCAATGCATGGCACTTGAACCAGGCCGCCAATCGGGTCGCAGGTCAGACCGAGGTTGTGTTCCATGCCGATTTCAGCGGCGTTTTCCACTTGTTGAACGTTGCCGCCCAGGACTTCGCACAACGCGCCGGCGGCCATGGAACAGGCCACGCCGACTTCGCCCTGACAGCCGACTTCGGCGCCTGAGATCGACGCGTTCTCTTTATAGAGAATGCCGATGGCCGCCGCCGTGAGCAGGAAGCGCACGACGCCGTCCTCGTTCGCCCCGGTGATAAAGCGCATGTAGTAATGCAGCACGGCCGGGATGATCCCTGCTGCGCCGTTGGTGGGTGCGGTGACCACACGGCCGCCGTTGGCGTTTTCTTCATTGACCGCCAGCGCGTACAGATTGACCCAGTCGAGCACCGACAACGCATCGCGCAGCGCGGCTTCCGGGTTTTTGCACAACTGGCGATGCAGCGCCGCCGCACGCCGTTTGACCTTCAGGCCCCCCGGCAAAATGCCTTCGTTGCGGCACCCCGCTTCGACGCAGTCCTGCATGACCTGCCAGATGTGCAACAGGCCCTGACGGGTTTCGGCTTCGGGGCGCCACGCGGCTTCGTTCGCCAGCATGATCTGGCTGATGGAGAGACCGCTGGCGCTGCAATGCACCATCAGATCCCGTGCGGTTTTGAAGGGGTACACCAGCGGGGTCTGGTCTTCTACGATGCGATCCGCGCCAGCCGCATCCTCGTCCACCACGAAGCCGCCGCCGACGGAGTAGTACTCGCGGCTGCGGACCTGTATGCCAGAGGCGTCGAAGGCACGGAAAATCATGCCGTTGGGGTGGTAGGCCAAGGGCTTGCGAATCATCGCCAAGTGATGCTTTTCGATGAATGCGACGCTGTGCTGGCCGAGCAGGTTCAGGCGTTCACTGCTGCGTATCTGCTGCAGGCGAGCATCAACGGTTTCGGTATCGACGGTGTCCGGGTGCTCACCTTCAAGGCCCAACAACACGGCCTTGTCGCTGCCGTGGCCTTTGCCGGTGGCACCGAGTGAGCCGTAAAGTTCGACTTTGACGCAGATGATGGTTTCCAGCAGGCCATCGCGCTGCAAGCCTTCGGCAAAACGCGCCGCCGCTCGCATCGGGCCCACCGTGTGGGAACTGGAGGGACCAATGCCGATCTTGAACAGGTCAAATACGCTCAGCGACATGATGGGGTTCCGGGAAGTGAAGCAGTAACAAGCAGCAAGCTACAAGCCGCAAGTTAAAGCTGATCGGCTTTCACTTGTAGCTTGCGGCTTGAAGCTCGTGGCTGGGTTAAGCGTAGTCTTCGATCGACGGACAGGCGCAGACCAGATTGCGGTCGCCGAACACGTTGTCGACGCGCCCGACCGGCGGCCAGTATTTGCCTTCGATCAACGACGCAACCGGGTACACGGCCTGCTCGCGGGTGTACGGATGGCTCCATTCGCCCACCAGTTCAGCGGCGGTGTGTGGCGCGTTTTTCAGCGGGTTGTCGTCCTTGTCCAGCGCGCCGCTTTCGACCGCGCGGATTTCTTCGCGGATCTTGATCATCGCGTCGCAGAAGCGGTCCAGCTCCTCTTTCGATTCGCTTTCGGTCGGCTCGATCATCAACGTACCCGCGACCGGGAAAGACATGGTCGGTGCGTGGAAACCGAAGTCGATCAGGCGCTTGGCAACGTCATCGACGCTGATGCCGCTGGTTTCTTTCAGTGGGCGCAGGTCGAGAATGCATTCGTGGGCGACCAGGCCGTTGCTGCCGGTGTAGAGCACGGGGTAGTGCTCTTCCAGACGACGGGAAATGTAGTTGGCGTTGAGGATCGCCAGTTGCGAGGCGCGCTTGAGGCCTTCGCCGCCCATCATGCGGATGTACATCCAGGTGATCGGCAAGATGCTCGCGCTGCCGAACGGCGCCGCGCAGACCGCGCCTTCCTTGCGTTCCATCTTCGCGTGACCCGGCATGAACGCCGCCAGGTGTGATTTCACGCCGATCGGGCCAACGCCCGGGCCGCCGCCGCCGTGGGGGATGCAAAAGGTTTTGTGCAGATTCAGGTGGGACACGTCGCCGCCGAACTTGCCCGGTGCGCAAAGGCCGACCATGGCATTCATGTTGGCGCCGTCGATGTACACCTGGCCGCCGTTGTCATGCACGATGCCGCAAATTTCGCGGATGCCTTCTTCGAACACGCCGTGGGTCGACGGGTAGGTGATCATCAGCGCCGCGAGGTGTTCGCGGTGTTCGATGGCCTTGGCGCGCAGGTCTTCGATGTCAACGTTGCCGCGGGCGTCGCAAGCGGTCACGACGACACGCATGCCGGCCATGTTAGCGGTTGCCGGATTAGTGCCGTGCGCTGACGAAGGAATCAGGCAGATGTCGCGACGCTCATCGCCACGGCTCTGGTGGTAAGCACGGATGGCCAAGAGGCCCGCGTACTCGCCCTGGGAGCCAGCATTCGGCTGCAGGGAGATCGCGTCATAGCCGGTGGCGGCACAGAGCATCGCTTCCAGTTCGTCGGTCAGTTGCTGATAACCAGCGCTTTGCTCGGCTGGGGCGAACGGGTGCAGATTGCCGAACTCGGCCCAGGTCACCGGGATCATCTCGCTGGCGGCGTTGAGTTTCATGGTGCACGAGCCCAGCGGGATCATCGTGCGGTCCAGCGCCAGGTCCTTGTCCGCCAGGCGACGCAGGTAGCGCATCAGCTCGGTTTCGGAGTGGTAACGGTTGAACACCGGGTGGCTGAGGATCGCCGACTGGCGCTTCAGCTCGGCAGGCAGGCGCGCTTCGACGCTTTCGGCCAGCGCGGCGAAGTCAGGCAGGGCTTGGCCTTCTGCAGCGAAGAGCGACCACAGCACTTCGACGTCGGCTTGCTGGGTGGTTTCGTCCAGGGAAACGCCCAAACGCTCGCCGTCTACTTCACGCAGGTTGATTTCGTGTGCGCGGGCCTTGGCGTGCAGATCGGCCGTTTTGGCGCCGGTGTTCAGGGTGATGCTGTCAAAGAAGAACGACTGCTCGGCCTTCAAACCCAGCTGGCTCAGGCCCTCGGCGAAAATCGCGGTCAGGTGATGCACGCGGTTGGCGATGCGGGTCAGGCCGCGCGGGCCGTGGTACACGGCGTACATGCTGGCGATGTTGGCGAGCAGCACCTGCGCGGTGCAGATGTTGCTGGTGGCCTTCTCGCGACGAATGTGTTGCTCGCGGGTTTGCATGGCCAGACGCAGGGCGGTCTTGCCGAAGCGGTCGATGGACACACCGACCAGTCGCCCGGGCATGTCGCGCTTGTAGGCGTCGCGGGTAGAGAAGTAGGCCGCGTGCGGGCCACCGAAGCCCAGCGGCACACCGAAGCGTTGCGCGCTGCCGATGGCCACGTCAGCGCCAAACTCGCCCGGTGGGGTGAGCAGGGTCAGGGCCAGCAGGTCGGCGGCCACGGCGACCAGAGCGTTGGCGGCATGGAAGCGCTCGACCAGTTCGCGGTAGTCGAACACGTCGCCATTGCTGGCAGGGTACTGCAGCAGCGCGCCGAAGAACTCGCTGACGTCGGTCAGTTGAGCTTCATCCGCTACGACCACTTCAATGCCCAGCGGCTCGGCGCGGGTTTGCAGCACGTCGAGGGTTTGCGGGTGGCAATGGGCGGAGGCGAAGAACTTATTGCTGCTCTTGTTCTTGCTCAGGCGTTTGCAGAAGGTCATGGCCTCGGCGGCGGCGGTGGCTTCGTCGAGCAGCGAGGCGTTGGCGATCGGCAGGCCGGTCAGGTCGCTGATCAGGGTCTGGAAGTTCAGCAGCGACTCCAGACGGCCTTGGGAAATTTCCGGCTGATACGGCGTGTAAGCGGTGTACCAGGCCGGGTTTTCCAGCAGGTTGCGTAGGATCGGCGCCGGCGTGTGGGTGTTGTAGTAACCCTGGCCGATGTAGGTTTTGAACAGCTGATTCTTGCCGGCGATGGCTTTGATGTCAGCCAGCGCGTCGGCTTCGCTTTGCCCGGCGGACAAGTCGAGAACGCTGGTGCCCTTGATGGATTCGGGGATGACGCTGGCGGTCAACGCGTCGAGGGAGTCATAGCCCAACGTGGTAAGCATGGCTTTTTCGTCAGCGGCACGCGGGCCGATGTGGCGGGCGATGAACTCATTGGCGGTGCTCAAATCAATACGGTCAGTCATTGCGCGCTCCTCAGGCTTCGGCGTTGGCTTTGATCAGACGATCATAGGCGTCTTGGGTCAGCAGTTGGCCGACAGCATCGGGATTGGAAGGAATAAAGCGAAAGAACCAGCCCTGGCCGAGCGGGTCTTCGTTGACCAGTTCGGGGTTGGCGTCCAGCGCGGGATTGGTTTCGACAACTTCACCGTCGAGGGGCATGTACACGCCGCTGGCGGCTTTGACCGATTCGACGGTGGCGGCTTCAGCACCTTTGTCGTAGGCCTGCAGCTCCGGCAGTTGCACGAAAACCACGTCACCCAGTGCGTCCTGCGCGAAGGCGGTGATTCCGACTGTGACGCTGCCGTCAGCTTCGGCGCGCAGCCACTCGTGGTCTTCGGTAAAACGCAACTCGCTCATGAAATCTCCCCAGATGGTAAATCGCCCGTTATGCCCGGGCGTGATGGGGGAGTGCATAGCAAGTTTGCGGCCAAGGTGGGGAAAGGGGCGTAAACGTTGGGCTCGGGCCTTGGCTATGGTTTTTCGAGGGGCAGGTGCTGGAACGAAATCGATACGGAGTATAGGAGCTTTGGTCGAGTTTCAACGTTCGGACGCCAAAGATGTTATGTCTGGATGGCTGGAATGTTTTCGATACGGTGTTTCGATTCCGTTCCGGGCGCTGTGAGTGAGTGGGGTGTCTCGGACATGTGGGAGCGACCGGGGTGGCGCTCCACCTTGCTCGCGAAGGGGCAGGTACAGTCGCCGAATATGCAGCGGCAGGGATAATGTCTTCGCGAGCAAGCTCGCTCCCACCCGACCGGGGATTGATCCGAGATGGCGGCGCTTGAGCGACCGTGAATCTCCGTCGAGCTTTTTTAGCTTTTTCCGGGAATGCCGTATTTGCGCAGCCGGTGCGCGATTGCGGTGTGGGATGTCTGTAACCGAGCGGCCAATTGGCGAGTTGAAGGATATTGGCTGTAGAGCTTCTCCAGCACGGACCTTTCAAAATCCTCAACCGCCGCTTCCAGGCTTTCGACTTCGCCATCACTGCCCCTCGCTACCGACGTGCCGGCAATGTCGAGGTCACCGATGTCGACCAGCGAACTGTCGCAGATGGCCGCCGCGCGGAAGATCACGTTCTGCAACTGGCGAACGTTTCCCGGCCAGCGATTCCCAAGGAGGGCAGGGTATGTAGTCGGCGCAAGGCGGCAGACCGGTCGCTGAATCTGCGTGCAGGCCTGCTCCATGAAATAGCGCGCCAGCATCAGGATGTCCTGACCCCGTTCACGCAGCGGTGGCACGTCCAGATTGAGCACGTTCAAGCGATAAAAGAGGTCTTCGCGAAAGGTGCCTTCGGCGACCATTTTCTCCAGGTCGCGGTGGGTGGCGCTCAGGATGCGTACGTTGACCTGCACCTCCTTATCGCCGCCGACCCGCCGAAAGCTGCCGTCATTCAGGAAACGCAGCAATTTGGCTTGCAGATACGGCGACATCTCGCCGATCTCGTCGAGAAACACGGTGCCTTTGTTGGCGAGTTCCATCAGCCCGGGTTTGCCGCCCCGTTGCGCGCCGGTAAAGGCGCCAGGGGCATAACCGAACAGTTCGCTCTCTGCGAGGTTCTCCGGCAGCGCCGCGCAGTTCAGCGCGAGAAAAGGCGCGCCATTGCGCGCGCTGACGGCATGACACGCCCGCGCCACCAATTCCTTGCCCGTCCCGGTTTCGCCCTGAATCAGTAGCGGTGCATCCAGTGCCGCGACCCGTTGCGCCCGCGCCTTGAGGGTGCGAATCGGCGCAGAATCGCCCAGCAGCGCGTCGAAGCCTTCAGCGTGATCGTGGTGCAGTGCTGACAGGCGCTCGCCGATTCGGCTCGGTTGATAAAGGGTCAGCAATGCGCCCGCGTCGGTGATCGGCGTCGCGTCGAGCAGCAAGGCCTCTCCGTTCAGCGTGACTTCCCGCAGTGGCAGGCGAAAGCCGTTTTCCAGCAGCGCCGATTGCAGGCCATCATCGGAGAACAGTTCGCCAATCGACTCTCCCGTCGGTTCCCGGCCATACAACGCAACCAGCGCCGGGTTTGCCAGCAATACATGGCCGGCGCTGTCGAGGGCGAGCACCGGGTCGGTCATCGCTGCCAGCAAGGCGTCAAGCTGCAGGTGACGGCGCTGACCGGGAAGAATGTCGACCACCGTGATCGCTTCCACGCCGCGCACGCGAAACAGCCGGTCCTTGAGTTCTTCAAGCACGTCATGGCTCAGCGTCGGCGCGTCGATATAGACGTTCGGGGGAACCATTTCCACGGCATCGAGGTTCAGGTTGCGCGCGCCGAGGATGGCCAGCACTTCCTGGGTGATGCCGACGCGATCAATGAACGTGACGTGAATGCGCATGGGGAAGGAAAGGGTTCGCGGGAGTGAGGGGGGCGATTATGCCAGTAATCTCATAAGCCATCCCGAGACCCTGAAAGCGCGCTGGTTATTCCAGATGCTCCGGCGTTACCGGGTCACCGGATTTCATGTCGAGCTTGTGACGGATGTCTTCGAACATCTGGTCGTATTCACCGTGCATCGCGTGCAGGTCAGTGGTTTTTGGCAGGCCATGCTTTTCGAGTCTGCGGGACGCTTCGCTGGCGAAGTTGTAGGCCTTGTCCTTGGGCAGTTCGAACGTTTCATTGACCGGCTGGCCACTGACGTCGCCTTCCACGGTGAACTGCATGCCCGGCCCCGAGTCGGTCTGGCTGACTTCGTAGCGGATGTGAAGGTCGTAGCCGACGTCGTGTGGTTGCACAGCGGGGTGGACGATGTGCAGATGACCTGGCTCGAACATGGCGGTGGCTCCTGGGAAGGTGAATGGACCTAAAGGGACAGACCCATAGGACCGCCTCGGGTTCAGGTTCATATGCCGAGTGCCGTTGGTGGGACCGGCTTCAGCCGGGAAAGCGTCAGACGTCACACCTCAGAATAGAGGGTGTTCAAGCCGGCCTCTTCCCGGCTAAAGCCGGTCCTACACCTCACTTTTCCCGTTGAAGGCGCGAAGGCTCGGGCCGTGACCAGATCCACAGATTGACCAGCACCATGCCGGCCACCGCGAAATAGATCCACCAATTGTGTTTCAGCAACACCAGCATCATGACAGCGCAGATCAGCATGGTGACCGTGGCGCTGATTTTGGCCCTGCGCGCAATCATCTTGCCGTTTCGCCAGTTGCGCAACATCGGTCCGAACAGCCGGTGGTTTTCCAGCCAGGCGCTTAAACGCGGCGAGCTTCGAGTGGCCGCCCATGCCGCCAGCAGAATGAACTCTGTGGTGGGCAGGCCGGGAATGAAAATCGCGATGATGCCGATGGTCAGGCTCACGTAGGCGAGAATGCCAAACAGGATGCGGGACAGTTTGCTGCCGGGTGGAGTACGGGTCATGGTCTCGGTAATGCAGAGTGAGCAGGTGCTGCGGGATTTTCACGTCCCGCAAAGGCGCTCAGCTTATCAGTGCCGGGCGCAAAAGGCCCGGCGTCAGGCGGGTTCTGCTTCAGACGCTGTTGCATAGGCGTGTTGCAGCAGCACGTTGAAGCGTTCGAAGGCCGCCACTGCGCCACGGTCTATCTCACGCTCCTGTTCGGCGTTGAACGGCAGATCGTCAATGATCCGGATAAAGCGTTTCCAGCCTTCGGCGCGACCGCCCGCCGGTTCGCCCAGATGGCGGGCGCCGAAGGTCTCGCTGAGGTTCAAGGCCACGGCGCGCTTGATCAAAAACGCTGCGCCCAGCTTCGAGCCTTCCGAGACGAACAACCAGCCCAGCGCCTCGGCAAGGCTGGGCCCAATGACGGCGCCGGCGACCGGATCAGGGATGGCAGCCTGAAGATCAAGCAGATCGGCTTTGGCCTGTTCGGCGCGGCATCGGTCCGGCAGGTCGGCAATCAGCTCGATCAACTGTGGGTGCGTGTACAGCGTTTTCAGCTCTTCCTGAAAAAGGTATTGGGCACTGAGGAATCGGCTGTAGCTGGCCAGTGTTTCGAACGGCGCGTTGGCCTTCACTGCCTCGTCCAGTTGTTCATGGGGAGCATGGGTGATCTGGTTCAGTCGTTGCGAGCGACGAATCGAGTTGTCGGTCATGGGGTCTTCCTTGGAAATGAGGCGCTTGTTAACAAGACGAACGAGCGTTGCAGGCGCGTAAAGAATCACGCACCTGCGACGGGGATCGGTCAGATATCCCACACCACGTTCACGGCGAAATTGCGGCCGGGCTGGGTCAAACGGTCGAGGTTGGCGGGAGCAGTGGCGCCTGCTTCGCCGACGTTGTCGTAGCCGCGCACGTCGTCCCACAGCCAGTATTTCTTGTCCGCGAGGTTGTACAGGCCACCGCTGACCGTGACGTCGTTGGTGACTTTGTAATAGCCCGTCAAATCGACGAGACCGAAGCCCGGCGTCTTGAACCGGGTGGCACCGTCGGGGGCGTAGTAGCTACGGGTGTCGACCCGCGTCTTGCGCTTGACCAGCGTCCAGTTCAGCAAGCCGCCGTAGTTGTTCTGGTCATAACCCAGCCCGACTACGCCGGTGAGCGGATTGATGCTATTGAGGGGCTGGCCGCTGTCGTTGTTGCGGCCGTACAGATAGGCCAGCGAGCCTCGGGTGTAGAGGCCTTCGGGTGCGCCGAAGCTGTCCAGGTTCAGCCGGCCCTTGAGCTCAACGCCCTTGATCGTGGCGTGCTTGATGTTGTTGGACTGGAAGGTCGTGGTGGTGGCGTTGGCTGGAATCACTGCGTCCTCATTAATGAAGTCGCGATACGTGTTGTAGAACACCGCCAGATCAAACGTGCCCTCGTCGAAGTGACCGCGCAGCCCGGTTTCGTAGCTCTTGCTGGTCTCCGGTTTCAGGTCGGGATTGGGCTCGACGACGTAATTGCCCCGGGTGTTTTCGAAGCGGCCATACAAGGCTTTGGCGCTCGGCGTGCGGAAACCCTCGGCGTATTGGCCGTACCAGGTGTAGGCGTCGTTGAACGCATAGGTCAGCCCCAGCTTGGGTGACAGGCGATGCCATTTTTTCGTGCTGTCGTCGAACCCGCTCTTGCTTTTCAGGTTGACGCTTTTGAGGAATGAATCTGTGGCGTCTGGTTCGAGCGTGGTGTAGTCGTAGCGCGCGCCGGGCATGAAGGTCCAGTCGCCCCACTTGATCTGATCCTGAGCGAACAGCGCGTAGGTGGTGATCGTCGGGTTCGGGAAGTCGTTGGTGGGTGCCACGATGTCGTTCGCGCTGGCACTGACTGCGCCGAGGGTGCGGCAGGTTCCGACGACCGACGCACAGGTGGCTGATCCTGTCCGCAGTCCTGTCACCTTCTGTTGCTTGAGGGTCGTGCCGTACGTCAGCAAGTGCTGGGTGTCGCCCATGTCGAATGCTTTATCCAGCTGGGCGTCGAGAATCCACTGGCGTTCCTTGTAATGGGTGTCCCGGGTGCGCCAGACATCTCGCAAAACCGCCCCGCTTCTGGGGTCAGAGGGCAGATACCTTTCAAAGGTATTTTGATCCGTCTTGGCAATCTGGTAGTTCACGCTCCACTTGGCGTTGTCGGCCAGCACACTGTCCAACGCAAAGCTGTTTTCCAGGCCAAACCGCTCTCGGGTGATAACGTCGTTCCCTTCGCGTGAACCGTAGTAGCCGAAGCCACGACCGTTATTGAAAGGCCCGCCCACCACACTCTTCTGATTCGTATGCGTGTCGTCCTTGTACGTCTCGTACGTGAACGCCAGACGATCATTGTTGCCGTAGTTCCAACCCAGCTTGGCCAGCACATTGGTTGCGCGTGCGTCTTCCGGATTGGCCGCGTTGCGGGACAGCCCTGTGCCGCCATGCTCACCGTAGGATTCGGTCTCGTGGCCGTTGCGTTGACTGACGTGCAGCAAACCGTCGACATCTCCCACGCGTCCGGCAACCGTGGATGAATTCAGCCAGCTGTTGTCCGCCGAGCTGTAGCCTGTTTTCAGGCGGGCGCCGACGTCCTTGCCCGGCTTGATGATGTCCTCGGGGTCGAGGGTGTAATAGCTCACGGCGCCGCCGATGGCGCTGCTCCCATACAGCGCCGACGCAGGCCCGCGCAGGATCTCGACGCGCTTGATGATCTCCGGATCTACGTAATTGCGATGGGTGTTGGCGAAAGGACCCTGGAAGAAGTTGTCCGGCACTTCGACGCCATCTACCTGCGTCAGGATGCGGTCGCCGTCGATGCCGCGAATGTTGTAGCCGCTGGTGCCCGCACGCTGGCCGGCCCCGCCCACGGAGACGCCCGGCTCGTCGCGTACCAGGTCGCGGATGCTGTTGACGTTGCGCCGATCCAGCGTTGCGCGGTCCTGCACGGTCACTGTACCGGGCACCGATTCCACCGACTGCGCGTGACGCGTGGCACTGACCGTAATCTGCTCGATTTCCAGCGCATTGCCCTGTTCCGCGGCAGCAATGGCGGGGCTGTGCAGAGTTGCGGCGATAACGGCGATCGTCAGCAGCGAAGGCCCGAGGGGGTGGGTGGGTGTCGGCGAGGCGGGCGGTGCGGGGTTGAAACTGGACAGCATGGATAGCGCTCCCTGTCGTGCGGGTCGTCATAGTTGTTGCGAGATGATTCAAATAGGAATCAGTTGCATTGGCTATGACTAGACGTACGGGCCGCGGCTATCGCGTAAAAATAATTTCGATCAGTGCAAGGTCGTCATGCATGGGAGCATTGCGCGGCTGTGATGCCAGCACGTTATTCGGCGTCACGTTTTTTCCGCGTAGCCAGCGCCGCTGCTGCATCAAACACGGCTTGCGAGTGCCACACGGCCTCGGCGCTGGCAAACGCTTCGCGGTGGGCGGGATCGGCGTCGAGCCATTCCAGAAAGCGCGCGTATGTTGCGACATCGGCGATTTCCAGCTCGATCAGCCAGGTCAGGGCCTGGTCCATCGTCTCGGCAGCGCGCGCTGCATTGGCTTTAGCGGGGCGGGGTGATTGAGCGTGCGTCAAGCAGCGTCCTCGGGTCCACGGTTTGGCCGGCAGTGTAGCGTCACTCTGTAGCACCAGATGACGATTCTTGCCGGCGAAGCTCAGTGATCCAGACGCGCGGCCACACTCAGGCAAACCCTCATGATCAGCTTCAATTCTTTTTGCACGGTGCTGGTGGACACGCCCAGTTGCTCGGCGATTTCCAGATAACTCGCGCCGTGAAGTCGACTGAGGGTAAAGATTTTCTGCTGCCGCGGCGACAGGGTTTCCAGGCTCGCGCTAAGACTTTCCAGCAGACGGTTGGCGTGGGCGGCATCCTCCAGTGAGGTGTCGGGGGCGACGACATTATGGATATCGCTGAGGGGCGCATCGTCAATGATGGTGCGCGCGTGAACGCGCCGGGCGCGCAGATGATCCAGGGCCAGATTGCGCGCGGTCTGGAAGACGAAGGGTTCGAGGTGTTCGATGGCCCGCTCGGCGAGCGCACGGGTCACCCGCAGGTAGGTTTCCTGGAGCAGGTCTTCGGCGGTGGTGTGGCTGCGGACCATGCGCTGAAGCGTGCGCAACAGCATGGTTCGCCTGGCGAGAAAGACAGCATTGAAGTGCGACTGAGTCACGGGGACACCCGACCAGAATTCAGCAGATGATAATGCTTATCATCTAGAGGTCAGGTCAAGGCGGGGATTTGCACAGATTGTAAGGGCGTTGTCCGGGGACGGTAGTCATTACTGAAGGAGGGAGTTTGATCGCGAAGAGCTTGGTAAATCCGCTGACTCTTCAGCGGCGTGATTCCTTCTTCGCGAGCAAGCTCGCTCCTACATAGGGGGGATCCCGTTGCTTACTTACTCGGCGTTCATCAACGCCAGGCAGTTATCCAGCATGCGGTTGGAGAAGCCCCATTCGTTGTCGTACCACGCCAGCACCTTCAGCAGGCGACCGCTGACTTTGGTGTGGTTCGCGTCGAAGATGGACGACAGCGGGTTGTGATTGAAGTCGTGGGAAACCAGCGGCAGGGTGTTGTAGCCGAGGATTTTCGAATGCTGGGCCGCTTCTTTCATGATCGCGTTGACTTCTTCAGCCGTCGCGTCGCGCTTGAGCTGAATGGTCAGGTCGACCAACGACACGTTGATCACCGGCACACGCACGGCCATGCCGGTCAGCTTGCCCGCCAGTTCCGGCAGCACCAGGCCGACCGCTTCAGCAGCGCCCGTCTTGCTCGGAATCATCGACTGGGTAGCCGAACGCGCGCGGTACGGATCAGTGTGGTAGACGTCGATCAGGTTCTGGTCGTTGGTGTAGGCGTGGATGGTGGTCATCAGACCGCTCTCGATGCCCAACTCACGGTTCAACACCTGGGCAACCGGCGCCAGGCAGTTGGTGGTGCAGGAGGCGTTGGAAATGACCTGATGGGACTGGCGCAGCACGTCATGGTTGACGCCGTAGACGATCGTCGCATCGGCGCCTTTGGCCGGAGCCGAGATAATCACTTTTTTGGCGCCGGCAGTGATGTGGGCAGCAGCCTTGGTGCGGTCGGTGAACAGACCGGTGCATTCGAACACCACGTCGATGTTCAGGGATTTCCACGGCAGCTCGGCCGGGTTGCGAATGGCGCTGACCGAAATTCGGTCACCATTGACGGTCAGACTTTCCTGATCGTGCTCGACGGTGCCGTCGAATGGCCCGTGGACGGTGTCGAATTTAAGCAGGTGGGCGTTGATCTCGCTGTCGCCCAAGTCATTGATGGCGACGACTTGCAGGTCCTGACGGTAGCCTTGGGTATAAAGTGCGCGTAGGACGTTGCGGCCGATTCGGCCAAAGCCATTGATTGCGATGCGGAGAGTCATACACCCGTCCTCAGGAATTTGTTGTTGGAATTACAAGATTATTCTCATAAAAATAGAAAACAACCCCTTTTAGTGGCAGTATTTTGTTTTATCTACAAATAGAAACCCGTCTGGCCGTCACAACTGGCTGAAAATCAAGCGCTTGCCGCCGCTCTCGTCTGAGCCCGGAATGATCGCAGCCTGGTGAAAGCGCCTGAACGAGTGACCACATCGCTAGCCTGGAGTCCATGACATGCATCCCCGCGTCCTTGAGGTAACCGAACGGCTGATTGCTCGCAGCCGTGAAACCCGTCAACGCTACCTGCAATTGATCCGGGGTGCGGCGAGCGACGGGCCGATGCGCGGCAAGCTGCAATGTGCCAACTTCGCCCACGGCGTCGCGGCATGTGGTCCCGAAGACAAGAACAGCCTGCGCATGATGAATGCGGCCAACATCGCCATCGTCTCTTCCTACAACGACATGCTCTCGGCCCACCAGCCGTACGAACACTTCCCCGAACAGATCAAAAAAGCGCTGCGTGAAATCGGCTCGGTGGGGCAGTTTGCCGGTGGCGTTCCCGCCATGTGCGACGGCGTCACCCAGGGTGAGCCGGGCATGGAATTGAGTATCGCCAGCCGAGAAGTCATTGCGATGGCAACGGCGGTGGCGTTGTCCCACAACATGTTCGACGGCGCGCTGATGCTGGGCATCTGCGACAAGATTGTTCCGGGCCTGCTGATGGGCTCGCTGCGTTTCGGTCATCTGCCGACGATTTTTGTACCGGGCGGGCCGATGGTCTCGGGCATCTCCAACAAAGAGAAGGCCGACGTGCGTCAGCGCTACGCCGAAGGCAAGGCGACCCGCGAAGAGCTGCTGGACTCGGAGATGAAGTCCTATCACGGCCCGGGGACCTGCACGTTCTACGGCACGGCGAACACCAACCAGTTGCTCATGGAAGTCATGGGTCTGCATCTTCCGGGTGCCTCTTTCGTCAATCCTTACACACCGCTGCGCGATGCCCTGACACGCGAGGCGGCGTTCCAGGTCACGCGTCTGACCAAACAAAGCGGCGACTTCATCCCTCTCGGAGAGATTGTGGACGAACGTTCGCTGGTCAACTCGATTGTTGCCCTGCACGCGACGGGCGGTTCCACCAACCACACGCTGCACATGCCGGCCATTGCCCAGTGCGCTGGCATTCAGCTGACCTGGCAGGACATGGCCGACCTGTCGGAAGTCGTGCCGACCCTGTCCCACGTCTACCCGAACGGCAAGGCCGACATCAACCACTTCCAGGCCGCCGGCGGCATGTCGTTCCTGATTCGTGAACTGCTCGACGCGGGCCTGATGCATGAAGACGTCAACACGGTGATGGGCCGTGGTCTGCGTCGCTACACCCAAGAGCCGTTCCTGGAAGAAGGCACACTGGTGTGGCGCGATGGCCCAACCGAAAGCCTCGACGAAAACGTCCTGCGCCCCATCGCGCGTCCGTTTTCGGCCGAAGGCGGCCTGCGGGTGATGGAAGGCAACCTGGGCCGTGGCGTGATGAAAGTCTCCGCCGTTGCGCTGGAGCATCAGATCGTCGAAGCCCCCGCCAAAGTGTTCGAAGACCAGCAGGACCTTGCCGACGCCTTCAAGGCCGGTGAGCTGGAATGCGATTTTGTCGCGGTCATGCGCTTCCAGGGGCCGCGCTCCAACGGCATGCCGGAACTGCACAAGATGACGCCGTTTCTGGGCGTGCTGCAGGACCGTGGCTTCAAAGTGGCGCTCATTACAGACGGACGCATGTCCGGCGCCTCCGGGAAAATCCCGGCGGCTATTCACGTTTGCCCGGAAGCCTCCGACGGCGGACCGCTGGCGTTACTGCGTGATGGGGATCTCATTCGTGTCGATGGCGTGAAAGGAACGTTGCAAGTTCTGGTCGAACCGGCAGAATTGGCCGCCAGAGAGCCGGCGATCGGTCGCTTGTCCCATAACGTGGGCAGCGGCCGCGAACTGTTCGGCTTCATGCGCATGGCCTTCAGCTCGGCAGAGAAGGGCGCCAGCGCCTTTACTTCGAATCTGGAGACGCTCAAGTGACATTGGCGATGGTGGGTGATATCGGCGGCACAAATGCGCGGTTTGCCATTTGGGAAGACGAGCAGTTGCATTCGATCCGCGTGTTCGCGACGGTCGATTACGCCAGTCCTGAAAAGGCCCTGACGGTCTATTTGCAGGACCTGGAATTGCAGCGCGGTGATGTCACCTCCATCTGCCTGGCCGTGGCCGGGCCGGTGACCGGCGATGATTTTCACTTCACCAACAGCCACTGGAAGATCAATAGGCAGGCATTCTGCGCCGAGCTGAAGATCGACCACCTGATCCTGGTCAACGACTTCACTGCCATGGCCCTAGGCATGACCCGCCTGAAGGACGACGAGTACCTGACCGTGCGCCATGGCAAGGGCGATCCTCGCGGCGCGCGGGTGGTGATCGGGCCAGGCACCGGCCTTGGCGTCGGCACGTTGATCCGCAGCGGCGAAGCGCGTTGGACTGCGGTGCCGGGCGAGGGCGGTCACGTTGATCTGCCGATCGGTACCCCTCGCGAAGCCCTGCTGTGGATGCGGTTGATGGCGACCCATGAGCACGTCAGCGCCGAGACCATTCTGAGTGGCGCCGGGCTGTTGCTGCTGTATCAAGTCAGCTGCGGGCTGGACGAGATCGAGCCGGAACTCAAATCCCCTGCGGCCATCACCTCGGCGGCGCTCAAGGGCGATCCGGTCGCCAGCGCGGTGCTTGAGCAGTTCTGCGTGTTCCTCGGTCGCGTGGCGGGCAATAACGTACTGACTGTCGGCGGACGCGGCGGCGTGTATATTGCCGGGGGCGTAATCCCGCGCTTCGTCGATTTCTTCATGCAGAGCGGCTTCAACAAGGCGTTCGCCGAGAAGGGCTTGATGAAGGATTACTTCAATGACGTGCCGGTCTGGCTGGTTACTGCCGAATATCCTGGCTTGATGGGCGCGGGCGTGGCGCTGGATCAATATGCGACGAGTCGCTAGCGGCAAGTTATGAGCGGCAAGCGGCAAGCAAAGACCGCGCACGTCTCGCTGGCCGCTTTGAGCTTTGAGCTTTGAGCTTGAAGCTTGAAGCTGCCTTACCCACCATTGCTCACAAGGACGACCATGTGAACGCTGTCAGTAAATCGATTCTGGTGGTCGACGATGACGAGGAGATTTGCGAGTTGCTGCAAGCCTACCTGAGCCGATCCGGTTTTCAGGTGCGCACGGTCGGCGATGGGGCGGAGTTTCGTCAGGCGTTCAACGAAGAGGCCAGTGACCTGCTGATTCTCGACGTCATGCTCCCCGATGAAGACGGCTTCAGCCTGTGTCGCTGGGTCAGGCAGCATCCGCGTCAGCCGCATATTCCCATCATCATGCTCACCGCCAGCTCCGACGAGGCTGATCGCGTAATTGGTCTGGAGCTCGGCGCCGATGACTACATGGCCAAGCCCTTCAGCCCCCGTGAGCTTCAGGCCCGGATCAAAGCCCTGTTGCGCCGTGCCCAGTTCGGCCAGGAACGCAGCGGCGGTGAAGTGCTGGTGTTCGATGAATGGCGGCTGGACATGGTCAGTCATCGGCTGTTCCACAACGACGGCGAGGAGGTGATTTTGTCCGGCGCCGATTTCGCGCTGCTCAAGCTGTTCCTCGACAACCCCCAACAGATTCTCGATCGCGACACCATCGGCAACGCCACCCGTGGCCGTGAGCTGATGCCGCTGGAGCGCATCGTCGACATGGCGGTGAGCCGCCTGCGTCAGCGTTTGCGCGACACCGGCAAGGCGCCGCGATTGATCCGCACCGTGCGAGGCAGCGGTTATCTGCTGGCAGCCAATGTGCTGCCGCAAGCCGGCAACGGCTACTAGCCCTTGATGGTGGCGGACAGGAAACGTCGCTTGCCGGTGCCGCGCTCGCTGCTCGGGCGCATGTTGCTGCTGACCTTGCTCGCCGTGCTGCTGGCGCAAACCCTGTCCAGCCTGATCTGGCTCTCGCAATTGCGCGCGACGCAAATGGAAGGCCTGGTCACCAGTGCCCGCAGCCTGGGTTTTTCCATGGCGGCAAGCGTGAGTTACTTCCGCTCGCTGCCTGTTGCGTTTCGACCGCTGGTACTCGATCAACTGCGCAGCATGGGCGGCACGCGTTTCTTCGTTTCACTTAATGACCGTCCGCTGGAAATGCAAGTGCTTGAGCCCACCGTCCGCAAGACGGCTGTCATCGATGTGGTCGGTCAGGTGTTGCGGCAGAACCTCGGCGCCGACCCGGACATCCTCGTGCGTTTTGTGCGTCCCGAAGACCTGCGCATTTTCAACAGCGGCCTCAGGCTCGATGAGCTGCCACGCTCGTGGGCTCATTACGCGCTAACCCTCGAACCGGTGAATCCGCCCGTGCTGGTGACGCAGATCGAGCTGTCGCCTGGCGAATGGCTGTACATCGCCTCGCTGCTGCCTGAGCCCTACACCATGCTCGAAGCCGAAGGTCTGCCTTCTCAGCAGGTCTGGTTCATTGCCCTGACCAGTCTCTTTCTGCTGGTCTTCATCGGCCTGCTGGTGCACTGGCAGAGCGGCCCGCTCAAGCGTCTGGCTCATGCTGCGCGGGATCTGTCGCTGGGTGCCGACGTCGAGCCGGTGGTGGAGGGCGGCGGCAGTGAAGTGGTGGAAGTGACCCGGGCGTTCAACACCATGCGCGATCGCATCAGCCGTTACCTGACCGAACGCGGTCAGCTGTTCAGCGCGATTTCTCATGACTTGCGCACGCCGATCACTCGCTTGCGGCTACGCGTTGAGCTGCTCGAAGACGAACAGATGCAGGCCAAATTCACCCGCGATCTGGATGAGTTGGAGCTGCTGGTCAAAGGCGCATTGCAGTGCGTGAAGGACACCGACATTCACGAGAACATCGAGCCGGTCGACCTCAATCACGCGCTGGATTGCCTGATCGAACCCTATCTCGCCCCCGATGGCGCGGGCCGTGTCACGTTGCAGGGCAAGGCGATGTCGATGTACTACGGCAAGCCTCTGGCGCTGCGTCGCTGCATGGGCAACCTGATCGATAACGCGATCAAGTACGGCGACCGCGCGCACCTGTTCGTCGAAGACGACGCCGACGCGTTCATTCTGCACGTCGAAGACGAAGGCCCGGGCGTGCCGGAACAGCGGCTTGAGCAGGTCTTCGAGCCGCACTTCCGGCTGGCCGGCAAACACCAGCAGGGCTACGGGCTGGGTCTCGGAATTGCGCGCAACATTGCCCATAGCCATGGCGGCGAAGTGACGTTGCAGAACATGCGCGAAGGCGGGTTGCGGGTCACGCTGTATCTGCCGCGCGGCGTGGAGTAATCCGGCCGCTTTTCTGAATGTCACAGCTCTGTGACATTCGCGCATCCCTTCGTTACCGTCCTCTCTAACCCCTTGGTTAGAATCCACGCAGCGCAAGCGCCACGACTTGCTCATGCATAACAACAAGAAAGGTCAGATATGAATTCGATTTCCCGTCTCGCTGCACTTATTTCCCTCGCCTCGTTGTTCCCTCTGAGCGCCATGGCGGCTGATGCCAAAGGCACCGTCGAAGTTGTGCACTGGTGGACGTCCGGTGGCGAAAAAGCCGCTGTCGATGTGCTCCGCGCGCAAGTTGAAAAAGACGGTTTCACCTGGAAAGACGGCGCTGTCGCAGGCGGCGGCGGTGCAACTGCAATGACCGTGCTAAAGAGCCGCGCCGTTGCTGGCAACCCGCCTGGCGTTGCCCAAATCAAAGGCCCGGACATTCAGGAATGGGCTTCCACCGGCCTGCTTGATACCGACGTGCTGAAAAACGTCTCCAAAGAGGAGAAGTGGGACAGCCTGCTGGACAAGAAAGTCTCCGATACCGTGAAGTACGACGGTGATTACGTGGCCGTGCCGGTGAACATCCACCGCGTCAACTGGCTGTGGATCAACCCGGAAGTCTTCAAGAAAGCCGGTATCGAAAAAGCTCCTACCACCCTCGAAGAATTCTACGCAGCGGGCGACAAGCTCAAAGCGGCAGGCTTCATCCCTCTGGCCCACGGTGGCCAACCTTGGCAGGACAGCACCGTTTTTGAAGCCGTCGTTCTCTCTGTCATGGGCGCTGACGGTTACAAGAAGGCACTGGTCGACCTCGACAACGCTGCGCTAACCGGCCCTGAAATGGTCAAGTCGCTGACCGAGCTGAAGAAAGTCGCTACCTACATGGATGCCGACGGCAAAGGCCAGGACTGGAACCTGGAAGCGGCCAAAGTCATCAACGGCAAGGCCGGCATGCAGATCATGGGTGACTGGGCCAAGAGCGAATGGACCGCCGCCAAGAAAGTCGCCGGCAAGGACTACGAGTGCGTAGCGTTCCCGGGCACCGACAAGGCGTTCACCTACAACATTGACTCCCTGGCTGTTTTCAAGCAGAAGGATGCGGGTACTGCTGCGGGTCAGCAGGACATCGCCAAGGTCGTGTTGGGTGAAAACTTCCAGAAAGTCTTCAGCATCAACAAAGGCTCGATCCCGGTTCGCAACGACATGCTGGCTGACATGGGCAAGTACGGTTTCGACTCGTGCGCCCAGACCGCAGCCAAGGATTTCCTGGCTGACGCCAAAACCGGCGGCCTGCAACCAAGCATGGCGCACAACATGGCCACCACACTGGCCGTGCAAGGCGCGTTCTTTGATGTCGTGACCAACTTCATCAACGACCCGAAAGCCGATCCGGCCGATGCGGCGAAGAAGCTGGGCGCTGCGATCAAGTCTGCCAAATAAAGGCCAGCGACTAGCGGCAAGCTGCAAGTCTCAAGCTGATCGATGATTGGCTTCTGACTTGCAGCTTGAGGCTTGCGACTTGCGGCCGCTTTCACTTCTTATTGGATTTTCACCATGAGTTCTGTTGCTGTGTTCAGCAAAGCCTCGCCGTTCGATGCACTGCAGCGCTGGCTACCCAAACTGGTGCTGGCGCCCAGCATGTTCATCGTATTGGTGGGCTTCTACGGCTATATCCTGTGGACGTTCGTTCTGTCGTTCACTAACTCGACTTTCTTGCCAACTTACAAGTTTGTGGGTCTGGCGCAATACGCGCGGTTGTTCGACAACGACCGGTGGTGGGTAGCCAGCAAAAACCTCGCGGTGTTCGGTGGCATGTTCATCGGCATCAGCATGGTGGTTGGCGTGCTGCTGGCAGTCTTTCTGGATCAGCGCATCCGCCGCGAAGGTTTCATCCGCACCATCTACCTGTACCCGATGGCGCTCTCGATGATCGTCACCGGTACGGCCTGGAAATGGCTGCTCAACCCAGGCATGGGCCTGGACAAACTGCTGCGTGACTGGGGCTGGGAAGGCTTCCGCCTGGACTGGCTGATCGATCCGGACCGCGTTGTCTACTGCCTGGTGATCGCTGCGGTATGGCAGGCGTCAGGCTTCATCATGGCGATGTTTCTGGCCGGCCTTCGCGGTGTCGATCAGTCGATCATCCGTGCTGCGCAGATCGACGGCGCGAGCATGCCGAAAATCTACTGGAAGGTCGTGCTGCCAAGCCTGCGTCCGGTGTTCTTCAGTGCGGTCATGATCCTGGCGCACATCGCCATCAAGAGTTTCGACCTGGTCGCTGCCATGACGGCGGGTGGCCCGGGCTATTCGTCGGACTTGCCCGCGATGTTCATGTACTCGTTCACCTTCAGCCGTGGCCAGATGGGCATGGGTTCCGCCAGTGCGATTTTGATGCTCGGCGCAATTCTCGCCATCCTTGTCCCTTATCTGTATTCCGAGCTGAGGGCCAAGCGCAATGACTAGTCTCGTCAACAAGCCTGCCCTCAGCCTGAGCCGCGTCGCCATCTATGCGGTGCTGATCGTTGCGGTGTTCATTTATTTGGTGCCGTTGGTGGTCATGCTGCTGACCAGCTTCAAATCGCCGGAAGACATCGGCAGCGGCAACCTGCTCAGCTGGCCGACCGAAGTGACCGCCATCGGCTGGATCAAAGCCTGGGCGACGGTGAAGGGCTACTTCTGGAACTCGTTCCTGATCACCGTTCCCGCGGTGCTGATCTCTACCACCATTGGTGCGCTGAACGGCTACGTACTGTCGATGTGGCGCTTCCGCGGTTCGCAGTTGTTCTTTGGTCTGCTGCTGTTCGGTTGCTTCCTGCCGTTCCAGACCGTGCTGCTGCCGGCGTCTTTCACCCTCGGCAAAATGGGCCTGGCCAGCACCACAACGGGTCTCGTGTTCGTCCACGTCGTTTACGGTCTGGCGTTCACCACGCTGTTCTTCCGCAACTACTACGTCAGTATTCCGGATGCACTGGTGAAAGCGGCGCGGCTGGACGGTGCAGGTTTCTTCACCATCTTCCGTCGGATCATTCTGCCGATGTCGACGCCGATCATCATGGTCTGCCTGATCTGGCAGTTCACCCAGATCTGGAACGACTTCCTGTTCGGCGTGGTGTTCTCCAGTGGTGATTCGCAGCCGATCACGGTCGCGCTGAACAACCTGGTCAACACCAGCACCGGCGTCAAGGAATACAACGTTGATATGGCGGCGGCGATGATCGCCGGGCTGCCGACCCTGCTGGTCTACGTGGTCGCAGGCAAGTATTTCGTGCGCGGGCTGACGGCCGGCGCAGTCAAGGGGTAATCATGGCAACGCTTGAACTACGCAATGTAAACAAGACTTACGGGGCCGGTCTGCCGGACACCCTGAAGAACATCGAACTCTCCATCAAAGAAGGCGAGTTCCTGATTCTGGTCGGTCCTTCGGGCTGCGGTAAGTCGACCCTGATGAACTGCATCGCTGGCCTGGAAAACATTACCGGCGGCGCGATCATGATCGGTGATCAGGACGTCAGCGGCATGAGCCCGAAGGATCGTGACATCGCAATGGTGTTCCAGTCCTACGCGCTGTACCCGACCATGAGCGTGCGCGAGAACATCGAGTTCGGGCTGAAGATTCGCAAGATGAACCAGGCTGATATCGACGCCGAAGTGGCGCGGGTCGCCAAGCTGCTGCAGATCGAGCACCTGCTCAACCGCAAGCCGGGGCAATTGTCCGGTGGTCAGCAACAGCGTGTCGCCATGGGCCGGGCACTGGCTCGTCGTCCGAAGATCTACCTGTTCGACGAGCCGCTTTCCAACCTCGATGCCAAGCTGCGCGTCGAGATGCGGACCGAAATGAAACTGATGCACCAGCGCCTGAAGACCACCACGGTCTACGTGACCCACGACCAGATCGAAGCCATGACCCTGGGCGACAAGGTGGCGGTCATGAAGGACGGCATCATTCAGCAGTTCGGCACGCCGAAGCAGATCTACAACGATCCGGCGAACCTGTTCGTGGCCAGCTTCATCGGCTCGCCGCCCATGAATTTCATCCCGCTGCGTCTGCAACGCAAGGACGGTCGCCTCTTCGCACTGCTCGACAGCGGTCAGGCCCGTTGCGAACTGCCGATGAGCATGAACGACGCCGGCCTTGAAGACCGTGAGGTGATTCTGGGCCTGCGTCCCGAGCAGATTGTGCTAGCGTCCGGTGATGCTGCAGGTCTGCCGACCATTCGCGCCGAAGTCCAGGTGACCGAGCCGACTGGCCCGGATACGCTGGTATTCGTTACCCTCAACGAGAGCAAGGTCTGCTGCCGTCTGGCACCGGATATTGCACCTGCTGTGGGCGAGACCTTGACGCTGCAGTTCGATCCGGCGAAGGTTCTGCTGTTCGACGCAAAAAACGGCGAGCGCCTTGGCGTATTGGCACCGAGTCAGTCGGTGGAGAACATGGGGAATGTCACGCGGCTCAACCGCAACTGATCCCGACGTGCAGGAGCACTGCACAAACGAGCACCTGTGACGGGTGGATGTCTGCCGTACAAAACCCGTCATGCACACGATGTACGTGGTTACAACGCTGTTCAAAAGCTAATAACAATAAAACGAGGATCCAAGGGATGAAAAAGGTACGTAACAAGTCGCTTAACCAGTTTCAGCTGATCGGTGGGTTGTCTGTCCTGAGCGCGTTGACGATTTCCGGAACGGCGTCTGCAATGGAGCCTTTCAAAGCCAGCGAGCACATGACCGGTGACTGGGGTGGTCTGCGTCAAGAGCTGTATGACAAGGGTTACGACTTCCCGATCGAGTATGTAGGCGAAGCCGCCTCCAACCTCAACGGTGGTTACAACGACGACAGAACCGGCCGCTACAGCGACCAGTTTGCGTTTGGCGTACAGATGGACCTGCAAAAAATCCTCGGCTGGCACGACGCAGAGTTCAAGCTCGCGATCACCGAGCGTAGTGGCAACAACATTTCCAACGACCGTATCGGCGATCCGCGTGCCGGCACGCTCAGTTCCTCCCAGGAAGTCTGGGGCCGTGGCCAGACCTGGCGTCTGACCCAGATGTGGGTCAAGCAGAAGTACTTCGACGGCAAGCTGGACATCAAGGTCGGCCGTTTCGGCGAAGGCGAAGACTTCAACAGCTTCCCTTGCGACTTCCAGAACCTGTCGTTCTGCGGCTCGCAAGTCGGTAACTACGTAAACACCTGGTACAACTGGCCGGTCAGCCAGTGGGCTGCACGCGTGAAGTACAACATCACGCCTGAGTTGTTCGCCCAGATCGGTGTCTACGAGCAGAACCCTTCGTACCTCGAAACCGGCAACAGCTTCAAGCTCAGCGGCAGCGGCTCGAAAGGCACCGTCGTACCGGTTGAAGTGGTGTGGTCGCCAAGCGTCAACTCGCTGCCAGGCGAATACCGTCTGGGCTACTACGTGAGCAATCCGAGCGCCGACGATCTCTACGAGAACGAAAACGGCCAGCCGCAGGCGACTGCCGGCGGTGACTTCAAGTCTCACAAAGACAAGCACGGCTGGTGGGTCGTGGCTCAGCAACAGCTGACCGCGCACAACGGCGACGCATCCCGTGGTCTGAGCATTTTTGCCAACGCGACGGTGCATGACAAAGCCACCAACTTCGTCGACAACTACCAGCAGGTCGGCTTCGTCTACAAAGGCCCGTTCGATGCACGTCCGAAGGATGACATCGGTATCGGCGTCGCACGTATCCACGTGAACGATGATGCCCAGGACAACCGTCGTCTGGTTAACGCCGTCAACGGTATCGAAGACTACGACAACCCAGGCTACCTGCCGATCCAGAAGACCGAATACAACTCGGAAATCTACTACGGCGTGCACGTAACCGACTGGCTGACCGTGCGTCCCAACCTGCAGTACGTGAAGAGCCCGGGCGGTGTGGACGACGTTCAGAACGCACTGGTTGCCGGTATCAAGATTCAATCGAAGTTCTAAGTTAAAGCGGACGCTCCTCCGCGCTCCACAAACGATCAAGGGTCGTGTGTGCTTTACGGGCAGCCTGGCTGCCCGTTTTTTTTCATCTATTTATTCCGCAGCAATGGCTCCGTGTTCGGAGCATTTTTTCTCGCGTGACGAGTGACCGCAATCTGGAGTGCTACAACGATGCCCTTCAGGGATTCCGGCTCAACCGAGCATCCTCTTCAGCGTTTTTTCACTTCGGTGCGACCGCAACCGACTTTTCAGTGGGAACGCTACCAACAGCGCGATGTGCTGGTGATCAATCATGCCCAGTGCCAGGCCGTCTTCAGTCGGCAGGGCGCTCAACTCCTGCATTTCGAACCTGCCGGGCAGAAGCCGTGGTTGTGGTGTGCTGCCCATTGGCCTCTGGTCGGTGCGATCCGCGGCGGCGTGCCGGTCAGTTGGCCCTGGGTCGGGCGTCATCCGGGGGAGAGTGGCTGGCCGGCGAATGGCTGGGGCCGGCTGCTCGACTGGAAACTGGTTGAAAGCCATGAGCACGAGCTGGGAGTGACGTTGCGCTGGCAGCTCAGGTTGTGGGACTGGCAGGCCGATCTGTTCGCTGACCTGGGGCAGGCGATGGACCTGCGCCTTGAAACGCTTCACGACGACAGCGAGCCTTGCCACTTCGGCCATGGCTTGCACGCCTATTGGCGCATCAGCGACGTGGCAGATGTTGCACTCCAAGGGCTCGACGGTGCTCACGGCTACGATGAACTCAGCCGCAGCGCCTGCGAGCAGCGGGGCGAGCTACGGGTCCAGGGTGGTTGTCAGCGGGTATTCGAGCATGCCGGACTGCTTGAGCTACAGGATGACACCTGGCAGCGGCGTCTGTGCATCGACACCGGAGACAGCGACAGCACGGTGGTCTGGCATCCTGGCAGCCGACCCTTGCTCGGTGTGGGTGGCGATGAAGCCATGGGCTTCTTGCGTGTCGAGGCGGCGTCAGGTGTTGAGGATTGCCTGAGCCTGGCGCCCGGGCAGCACGCCAGTTTGAGCCTGCAGGCCACTCTGGTTCACTGAGTGTGGAGGCGGGGATCGCCTCCCAATGAGGCGTTCCCTCAATTCAACTCATCGTCCGCGGGATACCGGCTCGCGTTCAGGCTTTCCTTGATCTTGCGCAGGTGCGGCTGGAAGTCGACGCCCCGACGCAGGGTCATGCCGGTCGCCAGCACATCCAGCACCGTCAGCTGGACGATCCTCGACGTCATGGGCATATAGATGTCGGTGTCTTCGGGCAGCGGGATGTTCAGGCTCAGCGTGCTGGCCTTTGCCAGCGGCGAGTCGGCAGCGGTGAGGCCCAGCACTGACGCGCCGTTCTCCCGGGCGATCCGCGCCACTTCCACCAGCTCGCGGGTGCGCCCGGTGTAGGAAATGATCACAAACAGCTCGCCGGTGTGCGCGACCGAGGCGAGCATGCGCTGCACCAGCACGTCGGCGTGGGCGGTGACAGCGAGATTGAAGCGGAAGAATTTATGCTGCGCATCCAGTGCCACCGGCGCCGAAGCGCCCAGGCCGAAGAAGTGAATCTGCCGCGCCTGAATCAGCAGGTCGACCGCTTTGCTGATCAGGTTGGGATCAAGCACCTGGCACACGCTGTCGAGGGACGCGATGGCGCTGCCGAAAATCTTGCGGGTGTAGGCTTCCGGGTTGTCATCGGCTTCCACCGCGCGGCTGACGTAGGCGGCGCCGCTGGCCAGACTCTGGGCCAGCTGCAGTTTCAGTTCCGGATAGCCGCTGACATCGAAGGAGCGGCAGAAGCGGTTGACCGTCGGTTCACTGACTTTCGCGGCCTGTGCCAGCGCAGCGATGCTGAAGCGGGTGGCCTGCTGCGGATTGCTCAGAATCGCCTCGGCGACCTTGCGCTCGGCCTTGTTCAGCTCTTCCAGACGACTCTGGATCTGCTCCAGAAGATTGCGTACGCGGTCCATTGTTTGTCCTTCTGATGAAACGGCGACGGGCCGGTGGACAGGCCTTTATTTGAAGAGTGGGAATTTGGCCTTTAGCCTGTCGCAAAGGTGGCCTATCGTACTGAGGGCCTGTGGTGATCACCACTCTAATGTGGTTCTGGTGGGAATGTTGTGGTTATTACTACATTCGGCCTTGAGTAACGCCTTTAAAAAAGGTATTTGTAGCTTAACTTGATAAAAGAACCAACATTATGCTCTCGATTACGGTTGAACCGTGCACTTTTGCGTTGTTTGGCGCCTTGGGTGACCTGGCGGTACGCAAACTGTTTCCTGCGTTGTACCAGCTTGACCGAGCTGGACTGCTGCATGCCGAGACCCGAATTATTGCGTTGGCCCGTGAGCCCGGCACTCCTGAGGAGCACCTGGCCTACATCGATAAAAGCCTGCGTCGCTTTGTTCCCGAGGCGCAGCTTGAGACCGAACACGTGGAGCGTTTTCAGGCCCGCCTGAGTTACCTGCACGTCGACTTTCTCAAGGGCGAGGATTACGTCGCGCTCGCCGAGGCCGTGGGCGACGCGCCGACCATGATTGCCTACTTCGCGACCCCGGCGTCGGTCTATGGCGCCATCTGCGAAAACCTTGCACTGGTCGGCCTGAAAGATCGCACCCGCGCCGTACTGGAAAAACCCATCGGCCACGACCTCGCGTCGTCGCGCCGGGTGAACGATGCCGTTGCCAAGTTCCTGCCTGAAACCCGCATTTACCGGATCGACCACTACCTGGGCAAGGACACGGTGCAGAACCTCATTGCCCTGCGGTTTGCCAACAGCCTGTTCGAGACGCAGTGGAACCAGAACCACATCTCCCACGTGGAAATCACCGTGGCGGAAAAGGTCGGCATCGAAGGGCGGTGGGGCTATTTCGACCAAGCCGGTCAGCTGCGCGACATGATCCAGAATCACCTGCTGCAGCTGCTGTGCCTAATCGCGATGGACCCGCCCAGCGACCTGTCCGCCGACAGCATCCGTGACGAGAAGGTGAAAGTGCTCAAGGCACTGGCGCCGTTCACCCCGGAGCGTCTCGCCACACAGGTGGTGCGTGGTCAGTACATCGCCGGGTACAGCGAGGGCAAGCCGGTCCCGGGCTATCTGGAGGAAGAAAACTCCAATACCCAGAGCGACACGGAGACGTTCGTCGCCATTCGTGCCGACATCCGTAACTGGCGCTGGTCGGGCGTGCCGTTCTACCTGCGTACCGGCAAGCGCATGCCGCAGAAGCTGTCGCAGATCGTGATCCACTTCAAAGAGCCGCCGCATTACATCTTCGCCCCAGAGCAGCGCTTGCAGATCAGCAACCGCCTGATCATCCGCCTGCAGCCCGACGAAGGCATCTCGCTGCAAGTGATGACCAAGGATCAGGGCCTGGACAAAGGCATGCAGCTGCGCAGCAACCCTTTGCAACTGAGCTTCTCCGACGCCTACCGCAGCGCCCGCGTGCCGGACGCGTACGAGCGGTTGTTGCTGGAGGTCATGCGTGGCAATCAGAATTTGTTTGTCCGCAAAGACGAAATTGAATACGCCTGGCAATGGTGTGACCAGTTGATCGCTGGCTGGAAAAAGGCGGGCGATGCGCCCAAGCCTTACCCAGCCGGTTCCTGGGGGCCGATGAGCTCCATTGCTCTTATTACGCGTGACGGGAGGTCCTGGTATGGCGATATGTGAACTTGAATTTCCGGCGGGCCTGAAGGCCCACGAATTTGGTAGCCCCGAAGTGCTGGCGAACGCGCTGGCTGATCAGGTGGCCGAGCGACTGACGGCTGCGATTTCCAGCAACCCCCACGGCACGGCCACGTTGGTGGTGTCGGGCGGCAAAAGTCCGGTGGCATTTTTCAAGGCGCTGGCGCAGAAGCCGCTCGAGTGGTCGAAAGTCTGCGTGAGCCTGGCCGACGAGCGTTGGGTACCGACCGAGCACGCCGACAGCAACGAAGGCCTGCTCAAGCGTTTCCTGCTTCAGGGCCCGGCGGCCGAGGCGGGGTTCTTTAGCCTGTACCGTGCGACCACGACAGTGGATGAAGCCGCGGCTGCAACGGACGAAGCGCTCAAGGCGCTGCCGAACATCGACGTGCTCATTCTGGGGATGGGCGACGACGGCCACACCGCGTCGCTGTTCCCCGACAGTCCGCATCTGAAGGAAGCGCTGGACCTCAATAGCGAGCGTCGTTGCCTGCCCATGCTCGCGCCGACTGTTCCGCATCAGCGCCTGACCCTGACGCGTCCGGTACTGGCATCGGCAGCGACCACCATTCTGTCCGTTTCCGGCCAGGCCAAACTCGACACATTGCGCGCTGCACTGGCAGGTAATGACCTTGCCGAAATGCCGGTGCGCGCGTTCCTTAACCCGTCTCTAGAGATCTACTGGTGCCCATAAGCAAAGGATCAGCCGCCATGGAAAATACCCAAGTGAAACAGCCGTTGAATAGCATGGCGAGCAAGATTGCCCAGATCGACGCACTCTGCGCGAAAGCGAAGATTCTGCCGGTCATTACCATTGCCCGCGAACAGGATGTCCTGCCGCTGGCCGATGCCCTGGCCGCGGGTGGCCTGAACGCGCTGGAAATCACCCTGCGTTCGGAGTTCGGCCTCAAAGCCATTCGCATGCTGCGTGATGCGCGCCCTGAGCTGAGCGTTGGCGCCGGCACCATCCTTGACCGCCATATGCTCAAAGCGGCCGAGGAGGCGGGTTCACAGTTCATCGTCACCCCCGGCAGCACCCAGGATTTGCTGGAAGCCGCGGCACTAAGCGAATTGCCGCTGCTGCCAGGCATCAGCAGCGCCTCGGAAATCATGATCGGTTACGCGCTGGGTTATCGCCGCTTCAAGCTGTTTCCGGCGGAAATCAGTGGCGGTGTGGGTGCAATCAAGGCACTGGGCGGTCCCTTCCCGGAAGTGCGCTTCTGCCCAACCGGCGGCGTCAGTGCGGCCAACTTAAAAAGCTACATGGCGCTGCCCAACGTGATGTGCGTTGGCGGCACCTGGATGATCGATAACGCGTGGGTGAAGAACGGCGACTGGCAGCGGATTACCGACGCCACTGCCGAAGCCATCGCGTTGTTCGACTGAGTCAGGATTTGCCGGTCGGGCTCGGCTATCGACAGCTTTCGTTCAAGTAGAGGCTGTTTAACTGCTGAGCATGATCCGTTTATGGCGCCCTGTCGGGGCGTTGCTGCAGAAGTCGTCGTTGCATGGCTTTTTTACGGTGTTCCTTGGTCGGGAACGCCGTTTTTTTTTGTGCTTTTTATACGCAATACATATGTACCGCACAGGCGGTGGCAGGAGCGCTTATCTTTGCCGCTCCTTTGTAGTTCGTTTCTCGATGGATTTACGGCGCCTTCGTCATGGAGGCGCCGTCTTTTTTTCTGCGGGCTTACCGAAGGCTTTGATCCGGCGCAGCCACTCGGGAGCAGAGCCTAAGCCAGCGCCCGGAGTGCTGCCACCAACTGGTCAACGTCCTTTGCCGACGTGGTGAATCCCGGTGTGATACGAATACACGTCCCGCAGGCCGAGCCTTCCCGCGTCACCGCAAAAATGCCGTGCTCATCGAGCAGTCGCTTGACCATGAGTTCCTGATCCGCGTGACGGCTGAACCGGAAAGACGTGATTCCGCAATAAAGCCGTGGGTCGTCCGGGGTCAACACGTCGATGCCATCGATGGTGCGCGCTTGAGTCACCCACAGGTCTCGTAGGTAGGCCAAACGTGCGCCTTTGGCCGGTGCGCCGCCCATGGCGCGATGCTCGGCGAATACTTTGGGCAGGGTCATCAATGCCGGAATATTCGGCGTCCCGTAAGGCACGCGCCCAAGGATGTCGTCCGCACCGTAGCGCTCGTCTGCCATGTCGGGATCGATGGCGCTCAGGCGGTCCTGCTTCACATAAATGAAGCCCAGGCTCAGCGGCGCGCCAATCCATTTCTGCAGGTTGAAGCCGGCGAACGACACGCCAAGGTCAGCCAGTTCGAAATCCAGCAGGCCCAAGGCATGGGCGCCATCCAGAATGACCTCGATGCCGTGGGCGTTGGCCAGCTCGGCGATGGCCTTCACCGGCATTACCAGCCCGGTCCGGTGGGTGACGTAAGTCAGCGCCACCAGCTTGAGCCGTGGATGTGCGGCAAAGGCGTCGCGGTAAGTTTGCAGCAGCGCATCATGGCTCGCAGGGTGCTGATGAGTGACCTCAATCACTTCCACGCCTCGGTTTTTCGCCAGCCAGCGCATGCCGGTCTGTACGCTGTTGTAATCCAGGTCGCTGACCAGCACCTGGTCGCCTGCCACGAGGCCGTTGTAGTTGCGAATCAGCGCTTGCACCGCCTCCGAGGCGGAACGGGTGAGGGCGACTTCGCGGACGGGTACGTTCAGCAGATCGGCAAGGTCCGCGCGAATGAATTCGCTGTCTTCGGTATCAAACTTCTGCCGCACGTAGACCGAGTTGCTGCGATTGACGTAGGCGAGGTTCTGCTCGTAATCCTTGAGTGCCGCGCGGGTCATGCGGCCAAAATAGCCGTATTCGAAATTGACCGGCCCAGGCTCCACGTCGTACTGCGCCGCGACCTGCTGCCAGAACCCCTCGTCCCGAGCCTGTTCATCCGCCAAATCCGTTATTGCGTATGCAGTGCTGTTCATCGCGACTCGCTTTTATCAATGGACGTTTAGTTGAAGCGTATCGGGGCTTTTGAGGGACCTGAACGCAAAGGCTCGCGAGGTCGGGTGCGCAGGGGGTCCAGCAGTGCGGAGAGACCGTTGTGATCAATCTCATGCATGAGTGCCAGCAGGCTGCCCAGTTCGCCGGCTGGAAATCCCTGGCGGGCGAACCAGTTCAGGTAGTCCCCAGGCAGATCTGCCAGCAACCGACCCTGATACTTGCCGAACGGCATGTCGCGCGTGACTAACAGTTTGAGTTTCTCTGGATTCATTCAGAAACCGCTTATCCGTTCGAGTGAACCTGAAAGATACGTGCATTCTGCAATTGCTCAAACACACAGATCATGCATAAAGCGCGGCGCAACTGTCGCTTGATATTGTTAAATTATTGAAAAATATAGGGATTTCCTGCTGTGAAAAGCTGGCATGCACAATGCAATATTCCCTCTATCGAGTGTTTCATTAACTAAACCTTTGATAAACCTGCCAGAAAGGAACCGCAAAATGTCGGATATCAACAAAGAAGCCATCTCTATTCTGAATGACTTGATCGAGACCAGCATTGACGGTGAGAAAGGTTTTCACACTGCCGCTGAAGACGCCAAGAACCCGGAAATCAAGGCTTACCTGCTTTCGCGTTCTTCCGGCTGCAAGACTTCCGTCGCCGAACTTCAGGCTGAAGTCCGTGCTCTGGGCGGTAACCCAGAAGATTCGTCCAGCATCGCTGGCGGCGCACACCGTCTGTGGGTCAACCTGAAAAGCGCGTTGAGCGGCAAGAACGACGAAGCCGTCCTCAATGAAGTAGAGAGCGGCGAAGACCACGCCCTGAAGGCTTACAAAAAGGCTGCCCAGGAAGCTACCGAGAAGAACTTGCCAGTCAACGTGACTACCCTGATCCAGCGTCAGCTGCAGGGCGTGCAAGCGAATCACGACAAGGTCAAAGCCCTGCGTGACACCGTTCGTGCTGCCAACAAGTAATTTGCAGCAGGTTCGAAAAACGCCAGCCAGCCTGGCGTTTTTTTATGTCTGCAGTTCGGCGGAAGGCGGGTCATACGCTCCGACTTCTACCCGATTTCTGCCATTTCTTTTGGCGCGGTACAGAGCCCGGTCAGCGGCTTGAAACAGAGCCCCTGGCAAGTCGTGGGTCACCGGCAGATGCGTGGCGACGCCGATGCTCACCGTGATGGGCGCTGTGTCATTGGCGAACGGCGGCAGCGCTTCGATTGCCAGACGCAGCTTTTCTGCGATAACGCAGGCACCTGCCTTGTCGGTCTCCGGTAGCACTACCATGAATTCCTCACCGCCGTAGCGCGCGGCCAGGTCACCCGGCCGGCGAATGCTGGCAGCCAGCGTCTGGGCAACACTGCGCAAGGCGACGTCGCCGCCATGATGCCCATGGCGGTCATTGAACGCCTTGAAGTGGTCTACGTCGATCATCAGGAGCGCCAAAGGTCGCCCTGAACGCATCCCGCGCGCCCATTCCTGCGCGAGCGCCTGATCCAGCTTGCGGCGATTGGCCAAACCCGTCAGCCCATCCGTCGACGCCAGGCCAGCCAGTTCGCGCTCGGCGTTCTGGCGCAGACGCAGTTGGCGACCCAACAGCCACGACAGCGAAAGGATGCCGATACACAGCAAACCGGTGGCGCCCGCCACCAGCAGGGCATTGCGCTTCCACACGGCGTAGACATCATCCTGGGATTGAGCGACCACGACGATCAATGGCAGATCCCCGACCCGCGAGAACGTGTACAGCCGCTTGGCGCCGTCGAGTTCGGACACGGCGGCAAAGCTGCCGTTGACCTCGTCCAGGATGCGTTTGAAGTTGGGGCGCATACTGAAGTTCTGGCCGACAAAGGTGCGATTGTTTTCATCGGGTTGGCGGGCGAGCAGCACGCCATCTGCGCTGAGCAAGTTGACGGTGCTGGTGGGGCCGATGTCCAGCGTGCGAAACAGCTGGTTAAAATACGACAGGCGCATTGATGCACTGGCGATGCCGACGAACTGCCCGGTGTCGGAGGGAAGACGCCGACTGAAACTGATGCACAGGTCCTTGAAGCCCCAGCGCGACAGGAAAGGTCCATCTACCACCAGCGCCAGCGAGCTGCTCTCCCGGTGTTTTTGAAAGCCTGGCCGATCGGAAAAGTTGTCTAGCCGAGGCGTCAGAGAAGTGGAATCGGCAACGATGCGCCCGGTCTCATCGAGCAGCACCAGATCGCCCTTGTAGGGCGCGGCCGTAGCCCGGTCGAACAGCACCAACTGCCGTAACTCCGGCGAAATCGTCATGACATCGGGTCGTCGCCATGCGGCGATCAGGCCCTGAAGAGAGGTGTCGTACAACTCGGCGTTACGCTGCACATCCGCATCGATCAACTGCACCACGTTGTTCGCCGAGCGCACGGCGGCTTCGTTGGCGGTGCCCAGCTCCCGAAACAATAACCAGGTGACGATGGCCAGGATGGCTCCCACCGCCAGGGCGCTGCCCAGCATCAGCATCTTCTCGGACCCTGATCTGATCCCTCGCGCTAATGGAGGCATGGCTGTCAGTGGCATCGATCATCTCTGACGGGGAATGGTAACGTCGTGCAGCGATAAGGCTTATTCGCCTTCGTCGAACTTGTTGTTGATCAGTTCTACCAGTCCCGCCAGCGCGGCATCGGCTTCGTCACCTTCGGTGGCCAGGTGGATCAGGGTGCCCTTGCCGGCGGCGAGCATCATGACGGCCATGATGCTTTTGCCATCGACCATGGTTTCCGGCGTGCGGCCGACCCGGATCTGGCAAGGGTACTTGCCGGCGACACCCACGAATTTGGCGGCGGCCCGGGCGTGCAGACCCAGCTTGTTGATGATGGTGATTTCTAGAGCGGGCATCGCGAGGGAGGTCCTTTCAGCTTAGGTCGCGGTGGCGGACCTGAACATTCTTGAGCGATTGCTGCAGCACCTGACCCAGACGTTCGGTCAGGTAGACGGAGCGGTGGTGTCCGCCGGTGCAGCCAATGGCAATAGTGACGTAGGCGCGGTTGCTGGCGGCGAAGCGCGGCAACCACTTATTGAGGTACGAAAAGATGTCCTGGAACATTTCCTCGACGTCCGGTTGAGCGGCGAGGTAATCGGCCACCGGCTTGTCGAGGCCCGACTGCTCACGCAGTTCGGGCTTCCAGTACGGGTTCGGCAGGCAGCGCACATCGAACACCAGATCGGCATCCACGGGCATGCCACGCTTGAAGCCAAAGGATTCGATGAGAAAGGCAGTGCCCGGCTCGGGTTTGTTCAGCAGGCGCAACTTGAGGATGTCGCGCAACTGATAGAGATTCAGGTGCGTGGTGTCGACCGTCAGATCAGCCAGATCGATGATCGGACCCAGCAGGGTTTTCTCGTCACGGATCGCTTCGGCCAGCGAGCGCGTTGCCGTGCTCAGCGGATGACGGCGACGGGTCTCGGAAAAACGCTTGAGCAGGGTAGGTTCATCCGCATCGAGGAACAGCACGTCGCACTGGATGTGCCGGGCGCGCACCTCGGCGAGCATGCGCGGAAATCGCGTCAGGTGACTGGGCAGGTTGCGTGCGTCGATCGAGACCGCTAGCAGCGGCTCAGCCAGTTCGCTGTTGATCAGCGCGCGTTCGGCCAGCTCCGGTAGCAGGCCGGCAGGCAGATTGTCGACGCAGTAGAAACCGCTGTCTTCAAGGACATCGAGGGCCGTGCTCTTGCCGGAGCCGGAGCGGCCGCTGACGATGATCATGCGCATGGTCAGTGACCGTTCTGGACGTCGAGCACGACGTTGTAGAGCTCTTCGTCGGTTTTGGCGCCGCGCAGGCGCTTACGCGCATCGTCACGGTCGAGCATGCTGGCGATCTGGCGCAGGAGTTCCAGATGAGCATCAGTGGCCGCTTCCGGGACCAGCAGCACAAACAGCAGGTCAACCGGTGCGCCGTCGATGGCGTCGAAATCGATGGGCTTTTCCAGATGGAGTACGGCGCTAACAGGCGTTGAACAGCCCTTCAGCCGACAGTGGGGAATGGCGATGCCATTACCGAATCCGGTGGAACCGAGCTTTTCACGGGCAATGAGGCTTTCAAACACGACCTGCTCATCCAGATCAGGCACTTGCGTGCCGATCATTTTGGCGATGCTTTGGAGTACGGCTTTTTTGCTGCCGCCTGGCACGTTCACGAGTGAACGGCCAGGGGTCAGGATATTTTCAAGTCGGATCATGGGTGGGGAGTGTCAGCGAGCAGTCGCGCCTTGCAGCAGACTTTGCTGTTTTTCCTTATGTTTTTTGAGTTGGCGGTCAAGCTTGTCGGCAAGCAGGTCAATGGCTGCATACATGTCGTCGTGTTCGGCGTTGGCAACCACTTCAGCGCCAGGAACGTGCAAGGTGGCTTCGATTTTCTGCTTGAGCTTCTCGACCTCCATGGTGACCTGCACATTCGTGATCTTGTCAAAGTGGCGCTCCAATCGGGCGAGTTTCTCGCCGACGTAGGTACGCAGAGGTTCAGTCACTTCCAGCTGGTGTCCACTGATGTTGACTTGCATACAGCTTCTCCTTCGTTGCCAGTGCATTAAGTGGCAGGCGTGATGCCTGCCACTGGAACGCTTTGACGTGTGACCTTTACATCAGTCGCTTGCGTTCGCTGGACGGCGAGATCCCGAGGGATTCGCGGTACTTGGCGACTGTGCGACGGGCCACTTGAATGCCTTGTGCTTCCAGTAAACCAGCGATCTTGCTGTCACTCAACGGCTTTTTCTGATTTTCCGCGGCGACCAGTTTTTTGATGATCGCGCGAATCGCCGTAGACGAGCATTCGCCGCCTTCCGAGGTGCTGACGTGGCTGGAAAAGAAATATTTGAGCTCGTAGATCCCGCGCGGCGTATGCATGAACTTCTGCGTGGTCACCCGGGAAATCGTCGATTCGTGCATGCCGACCGCTTCAGCAATGTCATGCAGAACCAGCGGCTTCATGGCCTCGTCGCCGTACTCCAGAAAGCCGCGCTGGTGTTCGACGATCTGCGTGGCCACCTTCATCAGCGTCTCGTTGCGGCTCTGCAGGCTCTTGATGAACCAGCGCGCTTCTTGCAGCTGATTGCGCATGAACGTGTTGTCGGCACTGGTATCGGCGCGACGCACAAAGCCTGCGTATTGCGGATTGACCCGCAGGCGCGGCACGGATTCCTGGTTCAGCTCCACTAACCAGCGCTCGTTATCCTTGCGCACGATGACGTCAGGTACGACGTATTCGGGTTCGCTGGATTCGATCTGCGAGCCCGGGCGCGGGTTGAGGCTCTGGACCAGCTCGATGACCTGGCGCAGGTCGTCTTCCTTGAGCTTCATGCGGCGCATCAGTTGCGCGTAGTCGCGGCTGCCCAACAGATCGATGTACTCGCTGACCAGCTTCTGCGCTTCTGCCAGCCACTTGGTTTTGGCTGGCAACTGGCGAAGTTGCAGCAGCAGGCATTCGCTCAGGTTGCGGGCGCCGATGCCCGCAGGCTCGAACTGCTGGATGCGGTGCAGAACGGCTTCGATTTCGTCCAGTTCGATATCAAGCTCGGGATCGAACGCGTCGAGCAATTCTTCAAGTGTTTCGTCGAGGTAGCCCTGGTTGTTGATGCAGTCGATCAGGGTCACGGCGATCAGGCGATCGGTGTCCGACATCGGCGCCAGGTTGAGCTGCCAGAGCAGGTGGCTTTGCAGGCTCTCGCCAACGGAGGTGCGGGTGGTGAAATCCCACTCGTCATCATCATTGCTGGGGAGACTGCTGGCGCTGGTCTGATAGACGTCTTCCCACGCCGTGTCGACCGGCAGTTCGTTGGGGATGCGCTCGTTCCAGTCACCCTCATCCAGATTGTCGACGGTAGGCGCCGACTCCTGATAAGTGGGTTCCTGAACGTCAGCGTTGGGCTTTTGCTCTACGTTATCGGCCAAGGGGTCGGCGTTGTCGAAATCGTCGCCTTCCTCCTGCCGTTCCAGCATCGGGTTCGACTCCAGCGCCTCCTGAATCTCCTGTTGGAGATCCAGCGTCGACAACTGAAGCAAGCGGATTGCCTGTTGCAGCTGAGGTGTCATCGTCAGCTGCTGGCCCATTCTCAAGACTAGCGAAGGTTTCATGGCAGGGCTTAACACCTTATTCGCCGGCGCACTGCGCGCCATTTACTACCAGGGCGCCGAGGGCGCCAACTTAAGCAAATTATATGCCTGAAGCTGGAGGGTTTGCCTAGAGTGTGATGACAATTAAAAAACGAGGTCGGCGATGGCATCCGTTATGGAAGGGCGCACGACCTCATGTCATCACTGCGGTTACAGGCGGAACTCGTGACCTAGATACACTTCCTTGACCAACTGGTTGGCCAGGATGGACTCGGCGTCGCCTTCGGCAATCAGCTGGCCATCGTTGACGATGTAGGCGGTTTCGCAGATATCCAGCGTTTCACGCACGTTGTGGTCAGTGATCAGCACGCCGATCCCTTTGGCCTTGAGGTGGTGAATGATCTGCTTGATGTCGCCTACGGAAATAGGGTCAACACCGGCAAACGGTTCGTCGAGCAGAATGAATTTCGGCGAAGTGGCAAGGGCGCGTGCAATTTCCACACGACGGCGTTCACCGCCCGACAGGCTCATGCCCAGGTTGTCGCGGATGTGGGTGATGTGGAATTCCTGCAGCAGGCTTTCCAGCTCTTTGCGGCGGGCCGCGCGATCAAGCTCCTTGCGGGTCTCAAGGATCGCCATGATGTTGTCCGAGACGGAGAGCTTGCGAAAGATCGACGCTTCCTGTGGCAGGTAGCCAATACCGGCACGGGCGCGGCCATGCATCGGCTGGTGGCTGACGTCCTGGTCGTCGATCAGCACGCGACCCTGATCCGCCTGAACCAGGCCGACGATCATGTAGAAGCAGGTGGTCTTGCCGGCGCCGTTGGGGCCGAGCAGGCCAACGATCTGGCCGCTCTCGATGGACAGGCTGACGTCACGTACGACCTGGCGGCTTTTATAGGCCTTGGCCAGGTGTTGGGCTTTCAGCGTTGCCATTACTGGGCCTTCTGCTGGTCGGTTTTCTTTTTCGGCTGGATGACCATGTCGATGCGAGGGCGTGGTGCGGTGACCTTGGTGCCGTTGGCGCGGCCGGCGTTCACGACCTGCTTGACGGTGTCATAGACAATTTTCTCGCCTTCGGACGTGTTGCCGTCGTTGACCACTTTGGCTTTGTCGATCAGCACGATGCGGTTCTGCGCCGCGAAGTATTGAATAGTGACGCCCCAGGCCTGAACGATCGGCTTGTCCACCGATGGCTTCTGCTCGTAGTAGGCCAGGTTGCCCACGGACGTGAACACGTCCACGTCGCCTTGCGGTGTGCGGGTGATGGTCACAGTGTTGCCGGTGATCTTCATCGTGCCCTGGGTGATGATGACATTGCCTTTGTAAGTGGCGATGCCTTGCTTGTCGTCCAGCTGCGCGTCATCCGACTGGATGTGGATGGGTTGATCGCGATCCGTCGGCAGAGACCAGGCGCTCGCGCTTCCCAGTGCTGCGCCCAGGCCGAGCAAAAAAGGAAGGGTTTTAACGAGCCTCATACTGTCCTCTTACGTTGGATAGCAGGTTCATCCTGCTTTCTTTCAGATACGCTTTCATACCCGTGCCGGTCGTTACACCGCCAAGGCCGTCGATTCTAACGGGTTGGGCAGTCTCCGCATATTGCTTCTGCGGGAATACAGTCATGCGGCTGCTGGTGATGATAGTGGTGCGGTTCTTTTCGTCGGTGCGGTTGATGCGCACCGAGTCGATCAGCTCGACGTGATCACCGCCCGGCGACACCTCGGCACGAACGCTCTGTACATGCCAGGGGAAGGTCGAACCTCGATACATCTGCAGCACCGGCGTGGTCATCAGGGTGACGTCGGTGGCTTTCAGGTGCTCGACCTTGTCGGCGGTCATGTCGTACTGCATGGTCCCGTCGGGCAGGTACTGAATGCTGTGGGCGTTGGTCGCATAGTAATCGACAGCGCTTTCATCCACGGCAGCCTTGGGTTGATCGAGGAAGCTTTCCGGACTGATATTCCAGTAGCCGACCGCTGCCAGCAGCAGAGCCAGCACCCCGAACAGCAGAAATGTTCGAAACTTTTTGCTCAGCATAAATGCACTTCTATAGGTAGGCGGCGTGAGCCGCTTCGAGGTTGCCCTGAGCCTTCAGGATCAACTCGCAGAATTCGCGGGCAGCGCCTTCGCCGCCACGTGCCTGGGTGGTGCCATGGGCATGCTCGCGGACGAAGCCGGCAGCGTTGGCAACCGCCATGCCCAGACCGACCCGGCGAATGACCGGCAGATCAGGCAAATCGTCACCCAGATACGCGACCTGCTCGTAGCTTAGATTCAGTTGCTGCAAAAGCTCATCGAGGACCACGAGTTTGTCTTCGCGGCCCTGATAAAGATGTGCGATGCCGAGGTTCTTCGCCCGCCGCTCAACCACGGGGGTCTTGCGCCCGCTGATGATGGCGGTGGTAACGCCAGAGTTGATGAGCATCTTGATGCCCTGGCCATCGAGCGTGTTGAACGTCTTGAATTCGCTACCGTCTTCGAGGAAATACAGGCGCCCATCGGTGAGCACGCCATCGACATCGAAGATCGCCAGTTTGATGTTCTTGCCGCGTTGCATCAGGTCATTCATATCGGCGCTCATTTACATGACTCCTGCGCGGAGCAGGTCTTGAAGGTTGAACGCGCCAACAGGGCGATCGTTCTCGTCGACCACGATGAGTGCGCCGATCTTGTTGTCTTCCATGATTTTCAAGGCTTCGGCCGCAAGCATCTCCGGGCGCACGGTCTTGCCGTGGACGGTCATCACTTCATCGATGCTGGCCTGTCGTATGTCGATCGGGCGATCCAGGGTGCGACGTAAATCACCGTCCGTGAAGATACCGGCAAGGCGGCCATCGCTCTCGATGATGGCGGTCATGCCCAGCCCCTTGCGGGTCATTTCCATCAGCGAATCGCGAAGCGGCGTGCCCCGCGCAACCTGCGGGAGGTCGACGCCAGTGTGCATGACATGCTCGACCTTCAACAGCAGCCGGCGACCCAGCGCACCGCCCGGGTGGGAAAAGGCGAAGTCTTCGGCGGTGAAGCCTCTGGCGTCCAGCAGCGCAACGGCCAGGGCGTCGCCCATGACCAGCGCCGCCGTGGTGGAGGAGGTGGGCGCCAGATTCAGCGGGCAGGCTTCTTTTTCGACCCGCGCATTGAGGTTGACGTCTGCGGCCTTGGCCAGCGTTGACTCCGGGTTGCCGGTCAGGCTGATCATCTTGATGCCCAGGCGCTTGATCAACGGCAGCAATGTGACGATCTCGGCTGTCGTACCCGAATTGGACAGGGCCAGGATGATGTCAGCGCTGGTGATCATGCCCATGTCGCCGTGGCTGGCCTCGGCCGGGTGCACGAAAAACGAAGGGGTGCCGGTGCTGGCGAGCGTGGCGGCGATCTTCTTGCCGATATGCCCTGACTTGCCCATGCCGACCACGACCACGCGGCCCTGACTGCCCAGAATCATGTCGCACGCGTTGACGAAATCGGCATCTATATGCGCAAGCAAACCTTCCACAGCTTCTATTTCAAGGCGGATGGTGCTCTGTGCCGATTCAATCAGATTGCGCGCAGTGGACATATCGGAAGGGGTCGCATGGTGAAAGGCCGGGGATTATAGCGGCAATGTTCAAAAGCCTCACGCTTCATCGTTGCTGTTTGTTTAATGAACGGAGACGTCCTTCAGCAGCGGCGTGATAAAGGCTAGCGGTGGGTACGAAAATTCCACACCGTCCTTAATACCCTTCTTTGTTTGCGACTTGACACGTTGGAGCTTGGGCGGCGTGCGACAGCGGTGGTATAGTCCGCCGCTTGTTCGGCCCCTCCAAAAGTGTGTCGTTCGTCAAGAACGCGGCATCTGAGAGACAGGTTGCATCGCAAGGAGTTTAGATGAGTGCCGATAACGCCTACGCGGTCGAGCTGAAGGGCGTTTCCTTCAAGCGCGGTGCGCGCAGCATCTTCAATAATGTGGACATCCGCATCCCCCGGGGCAAAGTCACCGGCATCATGGGGCCGTCGGGCAGTGGTAAAACCACCCTGCTGCGATTGATGGGCGCACAACTGCGTCCGAGCGCAGGCGAAGTCTGGGTCAATGGCCAGAACTTGCCGAAGCTTTCGCGCAGCGATCTTTTCGATGCGCGCAAGCAGATGGGCGTGCTCTTTCAGAGCGGCGCGCTGTTCACCGACCTCGACGTTTTCGAAAACGTGGCGTTCCCGCTGCGGGTTCACACCAAGCTGCCTGAAGACATGATCCGCGACATCGTCCTGCTGAAACTGCAGGCGGTCGGGCTTCGTGGCGCCGTCGACCTGATGCCCGACGAATTGTCGGGTGGCATGAAACGCCGTGTAGCGCTGGCGCGCGCCATCGCGCTGGACCCCCAGATCCTAATGTATGACGAACCCTTCGTCGGCCAGGACCCGATCGCCATGGGCGTGCTGGTGCGTCTGATCCGGCTGCTGAACGATGCGCTCGGCATCACCAGTATCGTGGTGTCCCACGACCTCGCCGAGACTGCCAGCATCGCCGACTACCTCTATGTCGTTGGTGACGGTCAGGTGCTGGGGCAGGGCACGCCGCAGGAACTGATGGAGTCGGATAACCCTCGTATACGTCAGTTCATGACGGGTGATCCCGACGGGCCGGTGCCTTTCCATTACCCGGCGCCGGATTATCGCGACGATCTTTTGGGGAAGCGCTGATGCGCAGAAAGTCTTTAATGGATCGCGTACGCCTGATGGGGCGTTCGGCGATCGATATTGTTGCAGTGCTGGGCCGTTCAGGGATTTTTCTGGTTCATGCGTTGCTTGGGCGCGGCGGAATCGGCGGCGGTTTTCAGCTGCTGGTTCGTCAGCTGCACTCTGTGGGCGTCATGTCCCTGGCCATTATTGTCGTGTCCGGCGTGTTCATCGGCATGGTGCTGGCGTTGCAAGGCTTCAGCATTCTTGCCAAGTATGGCTCTGAACAGGCTGTGGGGCAGATGGTTGCCCTGACGCTGCTGCGTGAACTAGGGCCGGTGGTTACTGCTCTATTGTTCGCCGGTCGTGCAGGCTCTGCTCTTACCGCTGAAATCGGCAACATGAAATCCACCGAGCAGCTGTCCAGCCTCGAGATGATCGGCGTTGACCCGCTCAAATACATCGTTGCGCCGCGTCTGTGGGCCGGCTTCATCTCGCTGCCGGTACTGGCGCTGATTTTCAGTGTGGTGGGCATCTGGGGTGGTTCGTGGGTGGCCGTCGACTGGCTGGGCGTCTACGAAGGCTCCTTCTGGGCCAACATGCAGAACAGCGTTTCGTTTTCCGATGATGTACTCAACGGTGTCATCAAGAGCGTCGTGTTCGCTTTTGTCGTCACCTGGATTGCCGTGTTCCAGGGCTACGACTGCGAGCCCACGTCCGAAGGGATCAGTCGCGCCACGACCAAGACCGTGGTCTACGCCTCGTTGGCCGTACTGGGCCTGGACTTTATTATGACCGCCTTGATGTTTGGAGACTTCTGATGCAAAACCGCACCCTCGAAACCGGTGTAGGCCTGTTTCTGCTGGCCGGGATCCTGGCTTTGCTCCTGCTCGCCCTGCGCGTCAGCGGTCTGAGCGCCAGCGCCACCAACGACAGTTATAAACTTTATGCAAATTTCGACAATATCGCCGGTTTGACTGTCAGAGCGAAAGTGACCATGGCCGGTGTGACCATCGGCAAGGTCACTGCAATCGATCTGGATCACGATACCTTCACCGGTCGTGTGACGATGGAAGTGGATAAGCGGGTCAACAACCTGCCTTCGGATTCCACTGCTTCCATCCTGACCGCAGGCCTGCTGGGTGAAAAGTACGTCGGCATCAGTGTCGGTGGCGATGACCAGCTGTTGAAAGACGGCGGCATCATCCATGACACCCAGTCCTCGTTGGTACTCGAAGACCTGATCGGTAAATTCCTGCTCAATTCAGTGGGCAAAGACGCCAAATGAGGAGTTTTTTCATGATCTCGATTCTGCGCCGTGGCCTTCTGGTGCTACTGGCCGCCCTGCCTTTGTTCGCCAACGCAGCGGCGTCCGATTCCGCTCACGATCTGGTTGATCGCACCACCAAACAATTGTTGGCCGATCTGTCCGCCAACAAGGAAACCTACAAGTCCAATCCCCAAGCCTTTTACGATGCACTTAACGGCATCGTTGGCCCTGTCATCGACGCTGACGGCATCTCCAAAAGCATCATGACCGTGAAGTATTCGCGCAACGCCACCCCGGCGCAGATGCAACGCTTCCAGGAAAACTTCAAGCGCAGCCTGATCCAGTTCTATGGCAACGCGCTGCTCGAGTACAACAACCAGGGCATCACGGTTTCTCCGGCCAAGCAGGAAGCAGCTGATCGCACTTCCGTTGACATGTCCGTCAAGGGCAACAACGGCGCGGTCTACCCTGTTTCCTACACCCTCGTCAAAATCGGCGGTGAATGGAAAGTGCGGAACGTGATCATCAACGGCATCAACATCGGCAAGCTCTTCCGCGATCAGTTCGCTGACGCCATGCAGCGCAACGGTAACAACCTGGACAAAACCATTGACGGCTGGGCTGGCGAAGTTGCCAAGGCCAAGGAGACCTCCGAAGCCTCCAAAGACAAGGTCGTCAAATGAGTCAAGCGTCCGTCACTGCCGCTGGTGCCGGAGAGCTGATGCTCTCCGGCGTGATCGACTATCGGACCGGCCCGGCCTTGCGTGAGCAGGGTGCGGCGCTGATCAAGTCAAATACCGCAGCGACCCTGACACTGGATTGCTCCGGCGTCGAAAAGTCCAGCAGTGTCGGCCTGGCTTTGCTTCTTGCGTTCATGCGTGATGCGCAGGCCGCTGGCAAGTCAGTCACCGTCCGGGCGTTGCCTGAAGACATGCAGGAAATCGCCAAAGTCTCTGAGCTGACCGAGCTGTTGCAGCATCATTAATTGCTTTCATCGATCAAGCCCCTCGTCCGGCCCCTGCAAAGTAGGGTTCGCAACGAGAGGGCTTTTTTGTATGATGGCCGACCCGCGCGCGTAGGGCGCCGATAGAGGTTAAGCATGCAGGCCGTAGAAGTTAAAAGCTTCCTGGAAGCTAAGTTGCCAGATATCCAGGTCGAAGTTGAGGGCGAAGGCTGTAATTTCCAGCTGAACGTAATCAGCGATGAACTGGCCGCACTGAGCCCGGTCAAGCGCCAGCAGCAGATCTACACGCATTTGAACCCATGGATCGCCGATGGCAGCATCCACGCGGTCACCATGAAATTTTTCAGCCGCGCTGCATGGGCCGAGCGCACCTGAGCCAACACGGCGTCGAGATTCCAATGGATAAATTGATTATTACTGGCGGCATTCGTCTTGACGGCGAAATCCGCATCTCCGGGGCGAAAAACTCTGCCCTGCCGATTCTCGCAGCCACGCTGCTGGCTGATGGTCCTGTGACCGTCGCCAACCTGCCGCACCTGCACGACATCACCACCATGATCGAGCTGTTCGGTCGCATGGGCATCGAGCCGATCATCGACGAGAAGCTCAGCGTCGAAATCGACCCACGTACCATCAAGACCCTGGTCGCTCCGTACGAGCTGGTGAAAACCATGCGTGCGTCGATCCTCGTGCTGGGCCCGATGGTTGCGCGTTTCGGTGAAGCCGAAGTGGCGCTGCCTGGCGGTTGCGCCATTGGTTCACGTCCGGTCGATCTGCACATCCGTGGTCTTGAAGCCATGGGTGCGGTCATCGACGTCGAAGGCGGCTACATCAAGGCCAAGGCGCCGGAAGGCGGCCTGCGTGGCGCGAACTTCTTTTTCGACACCGTCAGCGTGACCGGTACCGAGAACATCATGATGGCTGCTGCACTGGCCAACGGCCGCAGCGTCCTGCAAAACGCCGCCCGTGAGCCTGAAGTCGTCGATCTGGCGAACTTCATCAACGCCATGGGCGGTAAAGTCTCTGGCGCCGGCACCGACACCATCACCATCGATGGCGTCAAGCGTCTGGGTTCAGCGATCTATCGCGTCATGCCCGACCGTATCGAAACCGGCACCTACCTGGTGGCGGCGGCGGCAACCGGCGGCCGTGTGAAACTCAAGGACACCGACCCGACGATTCTCGAAGCCGTACTTGAGAAGCTTCGTGAATCCGGCGCCGAGATCACCACCGGCAAGGACTGGATCGAGCTGAACATGCACGGCAAACGTCCGAAAGCGGTCAATGTGCGCACTGCGCCGTACCCGGCTTTCCCGACTGACATGCAGGCGCAGTTCATCTCGCTGAACGCCATCGCCGAAGGCACCGGTGCGGTCATCGAGACCATCTTCGAAAACCGCTTCATGCACGTGTATGAAATGCACCGCATGGGCGCGCAGATTCAGGTCGAAGGCAACACCGCGATCGTCACCGGCTGCACCAAGCTCAAGGGCGCGCCAGTCATGGCGACCGACCTGCGTGCTTCGGCAAGCCTGGTCATTTCGGCGCTGGTTGCCGAAGGCGACACGCTGATCGACCGTATCTACCACATCGACCGTGGTTACGAGTGCATCGAAGAAAAACTGCAGATGCTGGGCGCGAAGATCCGTCGCGTTCCGGGCTAGTCAGCTGCTGCGCGTTCGCCCGGGTCAATGTAATCGACGCGGGCGACGTGTCTGGCCATCGCGCCAAGACTTTCTGATTCGTTTCACTCCGGCTCCTTGAGCCGGAGGTTGTCGGGCGCCAGTCGCGACCCGGCACGCGCTGCTGATAAGGACTGACGTTTCCCATGTTGACCATCGCACTGTCCAAGGGCCGTATCCTCGACGACACTCTGCCGCTGCTCGCTGCTGCGGGCATCGTGCCGACCGAGAATCCGGACAAGAGCCGCAAGCTGATCATCCCCACGACCCAGGCCGACGTGCGCTTGCTGATCGTGCGTGCCACCGACGTGCCGACCTATGTCGAGCATGGCGCTGCGGATCTCGGCGTCGCAGGGAAGGACGTGCTGATGGAATACGGCGGTCAGGGGCTGTATGAGCCGCTTGACCTGCAAATCGCCCAGTGCAAGCTGATGACTGCAGGCGCAGTTGGCGCCGTCGAACCCAAGGGGCGGCTGCGCGTTGCAACCAAGTTCGTCAATGTTGCCAAGCGCTACTACGCCGAACAGGGCCGTCAGGTCGACATCATCAAGCTGTACGGCTCCATGGAGCTCGCGCCGCTGGTGGGTCTGGCCGACAAGATCATCGACGTCGTTGACACCGGTAACACGCTGCGTGCCAACGGCCTCGAACCCCAGGACATGATTGCCCACATCAGCTCGCGTCTGGTGGTGAACAAGGCGTCCATGAAAATGCAGCACGCCCGCATTCAGTCGCTGATCGACACCCTGCGCACCGCCGTGGAGTCGCGACACCGCGGTTGACTGTATCGCGTGACCCTCAACGGGATCACGCCCAGCTATCCGTGTCATAGCCAAATTTCTCAGGTGCCCGCGCGGATGGCTTGCTAGCTTAGGCATCTGCCTATCCTTGCAACTGAAATCGCCACCTGAGAAATCGCCATCATTGAGGCCCACGCTATGACCACTCCCAACGCTATTCGCCGACTCAACGCTGCCGATCCGGACTTTGCCCGTCATCTGGATCATCTGCTGAGCTGGGAAAGTGTGTCTGACGACTCGGTCAATGAGCGTGTGCTGGACATCATCAAGAACGTGCGTGAGCGCGGCGATGCGGCGCTGGTGGAGTACACCCGCCGTTTCGACGGCCTGGACGTGGCGTCGATGGCGGACCTGATCCTGCCGCGGGAGCGTCTGGAGCTGGCACTGACCCGCATCACGCCCGCCCAGCGCCAAGCCCTCGAGAAAGCAGCTGACCGTGTGCGCAGTTACCACGAGCGGCAGAAGCAGGATTCCTGGAGCTACACCGAAGCTGACGGCACCGTGCTCGGCCAGAAGGTCACTCCGTTGGACCGCGCCGGGCTTTACGTCCCGGGCGGTAAAGCGTCTTACCCGTCTTCGGTGTTGATGAACGCCATTCCGGCCAAAGTCGCCGGCGTAGGCGAGGTAGTCATGGTCGTGCCAACCCCGCGCGGTGAGCTCAACGAGCTGGTACTGGCGGCGGCCTGCATCGCCGGCGTCGATCGCGTGTTTACCATCGGCGGCGCGCAGGCGGTTGCGGCGCTGGCGTATGGCACTGAAAGCGTCCCGAAAGTGGACAAGGTTGTGGGCCCGGGCAACATCTATGTGGCTACTGCCAAGCGTCACGTCTTTGGTCAGGTGGGCATCGACATGATCGCCGGCCCGTCGGAGATTCTGGTGGTGTGCGACGGCCAGACCGACCCGGACTGGATCGCCATGGACCTGTTCTCCCAGGCCGAGCACGACGAAGACGCCCAGGCGATCCTGGTCAGCCCCGACGCCGACTTCCTCGACCGCGTCGCGGCCAGCATCGCCAAATTGATGCCGACGATGGAGCGCGCGGAAATTATCCAGACCTCGATCAATGGCCGTGGCGCCTTGATCAAAGTGGCCGACATGGCCCAGGCCATCGAAGTCGCCAATCGCATCGCGCCGGAACACTTGGAGTTGTCAGTGGCTGATCCTGAGGCATGGCTGCCGCAGATTCGCCACGCCGGCGCGATCTTCATGGGCCGCCACACGTCCGAAGCGCTGGGCGACTACTGCGCCGGTCCCAACCACGTGTTGCCTACGTCGGGCACCGCACGGTTCTCCTCGCCCTTGGGTGTGTACGATTTCCAGAAACGCTCATCGATCATTTTCTGCTCGGAGCAGGGCGCGTCCGAGCTGGGCAAAACGGCTTCGGTTCTGGCACGTGGCGAGTCATTGACCGCCCACGCCCGCAGCGCCGAATACCGCATCGTCGACACCGAACAAGAGGGCAACTGAACATGAGCAAATTCTGGAGTCCCTTCGTCAACGACCTGGTGCCGTATGTGCCGGGCGAGCAGCCCAAGCTGACCAAGCTGGTGAAGCTCAACACCAATGAAAACCCCTATGGCCCGTCGCCCAAGGCGATCGATGCCATGCGTGCTGCAATCAGTGATGAACTGCGTCTATACCCCGACCCCAACAGCGATCTGCTGAAGCAGGCGGTGGCGCGTTATTACGGCGTCGACGCCAGTCGCGTGTTCCTCGGCAACGGTTCGGACGAAGTACTGGCCCACGCCTATAACGCGTTTTTCCGGCAGGATAAGCCGCTGCTTTTTCCGGACATCAGCTACAGCTTCTATCCGGTGTACTGCGGCCTGTATGGCGTCGATTACCAAGCCGTGCCGCTGGACGAGCAGTTTCAGATTCGCGTCGAAGATTATGCGCGCCCTAATGGCGGCATCATTTTCCCGAACCCCAACGCACCCACCGGCTGCCTGTTGGCCCTCGATGCCGTTGAGCAAATCCTCAAGAACAGCCCGGATTCAGTGGTGATCGTCGACGAGGCGTATATTGACTTCGGTGGCGAAACCGCGATCAGTCTGGTGGACCGCTATCCGAACCTGCTGGTCACTCAAACGCTGTCCAAATCGCGCTCCCTCGCCGGGCTGCGGGTGGGCCTTGCGGTGGGGCATCCGGACCTGATCGAAGCGCTGGAACGGGTCAAGAACAGCTTCAACTCGTATCCCCTGGACCGAATGGCGATTGTCGGCGCGGCCGCAGCGTTCGATGACCGCGAGTATTTCGAGAGCACCTGCCAGCGCGTCATCGCCAGCCGTGAAGCGCTGGTCGAGCAGTTGGAAGGCAAGGGCTTTGAAGTGCTGCCCTCGGCGGCGAACTTCATTTTCGCCCGCCACCCTCAGCATGACGCTGCCGGTCTGGCAGCGAAGGTGCGCGAGCAGGGCGTGATCGTGCGCCACTTCAAACAGGCGCGCATCGCGCAATTCCTGCGTATCACCATCGGCACGCCTGAACAGAACCAGGCGCTGGTGGATGCGTTGGGTGACGTGTCGAACTAATGTAAAGCCTGCTTGGGCTGGGCTGAATCCTCTTGGAGTCAGCTCTGCAGGCGGCAGATGGAAGTGCAGGTGGGAGCGAGCTTGCTCGCGAAGGTGGTTCAGCCGCCAAAGATGTGGCGGGCAACCCGGCCTCTTCGTGAGCAAGTTATCGTCGTCTGTTGCATCCGCCAAAAAGGTGATCGATGACCGCGCCGATCAATTCTCCGCCGCAGGCGCCGTTGTCTGCGGTGGGCGCACACCCACCTCGGCGTTCAGTTTCAATTCCTTGCCGTTGCGCATGACCTCAATGGCGATCTTGTCAGTCGGCTTGGTGCGGGCCACCTGATTCATTGAACGACGGCCATCACCTGCCGGTTCGCCGTTGATGCTCAAGATCACATCACCCAGTTGCAAGCCTGCCTTCTGCGCCGGGCCGTCGCGGAAGATCCCGGCGACCACGATGCCCGGACGATCCTTAAGCCCGAACGATCCAGACAGCTCCTCGGTTAGCGGCTGTACCTCGATGCCCAACCAGCCGCGAATCACCTGACCGTGCTCGATGATCGACTTCATCACCTCCAGGGCCAACTTGGTCGGGATCGCAAAACCGATGCCTTGGGAGCCGCCGGACTTGGAAAAGATCGCCGTGTTGATCCCCGTCAGGTTGCCGTTGGCGTCCACCAGCGCGCCGCCCGAGTTACCGGGGTTGATCGCCGCGTCGGTCTGAATGAAGTCTTCGTAGGTGTTGAGGCCCAGTTGGTTGCGTCCGGTGGCACTGATGATGCCCATGGTCACGGTCTGGCCAACGCCGAACGGGTTACCGATGGCCAATGCAACGTCGCCGATGCGGATGGCATCAGAACGGCCGAGGGTAATGGAGGGCAGGTTCTTCAGATCAATCTTCAGGACCGCAAGATCGGTCTCGGGGTCGCTGCCGACGACTTTGGCAATCGTCTCGCGGCCATCCTTGAGCGCCACGACAATCTGGTCCGCACCAGAGGTCACGTGGTTGTTGGTCAGCAGGTAGCCTTCCGGGCTCATGATCACGGCCGATCCCAGGCTCGACTGCATGCGCTTTTGTTTAGGCAGGTTGTCGCCGAAGAAACGACGGAACTGCGGGTCGTCGAACAGCGGATGGTTGGGCTTATTGTTGTTATTGACCATCTTGGTCGTGTACAGATTGGCCACGGCGGGGGCGGCGCTGCTGACGGCGTCCGCGTACGACACAGGGCCTTGTTGCACGAAGGTCTGCTGCGGCGCTTGTTGCAGGTTCACGTCCTGGCTTGGAAGCCCGACCCACTCTGGGTAGCGCTGGATAATCAATAAAGCGATAAGCACACCAGCGAGCAAGGGCCAGCCGAGAAAACGCAGCGCTTTAAACATTGAGCGGAGTCCTGAAGGTAGAAGCGCCTAGCTGCGCCATAATGGCCGGCATTATACGAGGACCGACACGGTCTGGATTGCATATTTAGGAGACTTTTATGGCGGTTGCCTTGAGCACCCTGGTTGAAGAAGCGGACCGTTATCTCGGGAGCGCGCGGATTCAGGATTATTGCCCCAACGGCCTGCAGGTCGAGGGTCGGCCGCAGGTCAGCCGAATCGTCTCCGGCGTCACCGCCAGTCAGGCGCTGCTGGACGCGGCGGTGGAGGCCAATGCCGATCTGGTGCTGGTTCATCACGGCTATTTCTGGAAAGGCGAGAACCCCTGCATCACCGGCATGAAACAGCGCCGGCTGAAGACGCTGCTCAAGCACGACATCAGCCTGCTCTCCTATCACTTGCCCCTCGACCTTCATGCCGACGTGGGCAATAACGTTCAATTGGCCCAGCAGTTGGAGATCACCGTCGAAGGGCCGCTGGACCCGGACAATCCGCGCATCGTCGGGTTGGTCGGCTCACTCAGCGAGGCCATGACACCCCGGGATTTCGCCCGTCGTGTGCAGAGTGCGTTGGGGCGCGAGCCGCTGCTGATCGAGGGCGATGGCATGATTCGACGGGTCGGCTGGTGCACCGGTGGCGGGCAGGGCTACATCGATCAAGCCGTGCTGGCCGGCGTGGACCTGTATTTGAGCGGCGAGGCGTCCGAGCAGACCTTTCACAGCGCGCGGGAAAACGGTATCAGCTTCATCGCCGCCGGCCATCACGCCACCGAGCGGTATGGTGTGCAGGCCCTGGGCGATTATCTGGCGCGGCGCTTTGCCCTGGAGCATCTGTTCATCGACTGTCCGAACCCGATCTAGCGAGTTGGGAGGTCCAAAGCCTGAGCTATATGGTTAGATCGTTTCGATCTATCCCCGCCGCTGAATAGAATCAGGGCCCATGATAAAGTGCCTCGCTCGATAGAGCCCGCAGGCTCTCCATACATGTACGTTATCCCGTGAGTAACCATGGTCGACAAACTGACGCATCTGAAACAGCTGGAGGCGGAAAGCATCCACATCATCCGCGAGGTCGCTGCCGAGTTTGATAACCCGGTGATGCTGTACTCCGTCGGTAAAGACTCTGCCGTGATGCTGCATCTGGCGCGCAAGGCCTTCTTTCCGGGCAAGCTGCCGTTCCCGGTGATGCACGTCGACACCCGCTGGAAATTCCAGGAGATGTACCGCTTCCGCGACAAGATGGTCGAGGAGATGGGCCTGGACCTAATCGTGCACGTGAATCCGGAAGGTGTCGCGCAGGGTATCAACCCTCTGACCCACGGCAGCTCGAAGCACACCGATATCATGAAAACCCAGGGCCTCAAACAGGCCCTCGACAAGCACGGCTTCGATGCCGCGTTCGGCGGCGCCCGTCGTGACGAAGAGAAATCCCGCGCCAAAGAGCGCGTGTATTCCTTCCGTGACACCAAGCACCGCTGGGACCCGAAAAACCAGCGTCCCGAGCTGTGGAATGTTTACAACGGCAACGTCAACAAAGGCGAGTCGATCCGCGTGTTCCCGCTCTCCAACTGGACCGAGCTGGACATCTGGCAGTACATCTACCTCGAAGGCATCCCGATCGTCCCGCTGTATTTCGCCGCCGAACGCGAAGTTATCGAGATGAACGGCACCTGGATCATGATCGACGACGACCGCCTGCGTAATCACCTGTCCGACGAGGACAAAAAGCGCATCGTCAAGAAAAAGGTCCGCTTCCGCACACTGGGCGACTACCCGTTGACGGGCGCTGTCGAGTCCGAGGCCACCAGCCTCACCGACATCATTCAGGAAATGCTCCTGACGCGAACTTCCGAGCGCCAGGGCCGGGTCATCGACCACGATGGCGCCGGCTCCATGGAAGAAAAGAAACGTCAGGGTTATTTCTAACAAGCAGCCGCAAGCTTCAAGTGGCAAGCTTCAAGCAAAAGCGAATACGAGGTGATCGAAATGGATTTCGAGCGACTTGTGGTTTGGCAGAGAGCCAAATCACTAGCTGTCATGATTTACAAGGAACTGGCTGCATGCAGAGATCTTGCTTTCAAGAGCCAGATCACGCGCTCAGCTTTGTCAGTGCCCAGCAATATCGCAGAAGGCATGGAGCGCTACACAGCAAAGGATAAGTGCCGGTTTTTATGGATAGCGAAAGCGTCCTGCGGTGAGTTGAGAACCCAGCTCATTGTGGTTAAAGAAATCGGCTATATCTCTGAGTCACTTGCTGCCGCTTGGATAATTGAAACCCGCGAGCTTTGAAAAATGCTTTGCGGGCTGATCAACAAAATTTCTGACTAGCTGTATGCCGACGAGCTTGCCGCTTGAAGCTTACAGCTTGGAGCTTGAACCCAATGAGCCATCAATCTGAATTGATCAGCGAGGACATCCTCGCCTATCTGGGCCAGCATGAACGCAAGGAAATGCTGCGCTTCCTGACCTGTGGCAACGTCGACGACGGCAAGAGCACGTTGATCGGGCGTCTGCTGCACGATTCCAAGATGATCTATGAAGATCATCTGGAAGCCATCACCCGTGATTCGAAAAAATCCGGCACCACGGGCGATGAAGTCGATCTGGCGCTGCTGGTCGACGGCCTGCAGGCCGAGCGCGAGCAGGGCATCACCATCGATGTCGCGTACCGTTACTTCTCCACCGCCAAGCGCAAATTCATCATCGCCGACACCCCCGGCCATGAGCAGTACACCCGCAACATGGCCACCGGTGCGTCCACCTGTGACCTGGCGATCATTCTGGTCGACGCCCGCTACGGCGTGCAGACTCAGACCAAGCGCCACAGCTACATCGCCTCGTTGCTGGGAATCAAGCACATCGTGGTCGCCATCAACAAGATGGACCTTAACGGCTTCGACGAGAAAGTCTTCGAGCAGATCAAGGCTGATTACCTGGCGTTCGCCGACCGCATTGCGCTGAAGCCGACCACCATGGAATTCGTGCCGATGTCGGCCCTCAAGGGCGACAATGTGGTCAACCGCAGCGAGCGTTCGCCGTGGTACACCGGCAAGTCGCTGATGGAGATTCTCGAAACCGTCGAGATCGCCAACGACCGCAATTTCACCGACCTGCGGTTCCCGGTGCAGTACGTCAACCGTCCTAACCTGAACTTCCGCGGTTTCGCCGGCACCCTGGCGAGCGGCATCGTGCACAAGGGCGATGAAGTGGTTGTGCTGCCGTCCGGCAAGAGCAGCCGCGTGAAATCCATCGTCACCTTCGAAGGCGAGCTGGAGCACGCGGGCCCGGGCCAGGCCGTGACGCTGACCATGGAAGACGAGATCGACATCTCCCGTGGCGATCTGTTGGTGCATGCGGACAACGTCCCGCAGGTGGCCGACGCCTTCGACGCCATGCTGGTGTGGATGGCCGAAGAGCCGATGCTGCCGGGCAAGAAATACGACATCAAACGCGCCACGTCATACGTGCCGGGTTCGATTGCCAGCATCACCCATCGTGTTGACGTGAACACTCTGGAAGAAGGCCCTGCCAGTTCGCTGCAGCTGAATGAAATCGGTCGCGTGAAGATCGCACTGGACGCGCCAATCGCTCTTGACGGCTACGACAGCAACCGCACGACGGGTGCGTTCATCGTCATCGACCGTTTGACCAACGGCACCGTGGCGGCCGGCATGATCATCGCCAAACCGGTGGTTGCGGGTGGCGGGAGTCATCACGGCGCGCCGGCCCATGTGTCCGCAGAAGAGCGCGCTCAGCGCTTCGGCCAGAAGCCGGCGACCGTGCTGTTCAGCGGTCTGTCGGGTGCAGGCAAGAGCACGCTGGCGTATGCCGTGGAGCGCAAGCTTTTCGACATGGGCCGTGGGGTGTTCGTCCTTGATGGCCAGAATCTGCGTCACGACGTCAACAAGGGCTTGCCGCAAGATCGCGCCGGTCGCACCGAGAACTGGCGTCGTGCCGCCCACGTTGCGCGTCAGTTCAACGAAGCGGGCCTGCTGACCCTCGCGGCGTTCGTCGCGCCGGACGCGGGCGGTCGGCAGAATGCCAAGGCGCTGATCGGCGATGATCGATTGATCACCGTGTACGTTCAGGCGTCGCCACAGGTCTGTCGCGAGCGTGACCCGCAAGGGCTCTATGCCGCCGACAAGGACAACATCCCGGGTGAATCCTTCCCGTATGACGTCCCGCTGGACGCCGATCTGGTCATCGACACGCAGTCGCTGAATGTCGAAGAAAGCGTCAAGCACGTGCTGGATCTGCTGCGGACCCGTGGCGTGATCTAAACGCCGCTTGCCCAACAAGAAGCCCGCCAGCGATGGCGGGTTTTTTGTTTCCGGCCCATTGCGGATCACGGCCAACCACTCGCCACAAAAAAGCCCGCCCCTGATCACCTCAGGGGCGGGCTTTCTGTGAAACGTGTTGGCTACTTCTTCAAACCGTAATGCTCGTCCAGCATGCCGGGGGAATCAGCCGACTTGGGCGCGTAGTCCTTCGGCGGTTCAGCGGCGGTGCGTGGTGGCGTCAGGCGGTCGCGGTGTGGATGGAGCGCGTCAGGGTGCAGCGCGGCGAGCAGTCGTTGACGGGTGATGTCGTCGGTGGCCAGACGGTTGGCGCCTTCGGCCAGATGCTCCTGGACATCGTGGTAGCTTTGCGACAGCTTCTGCACCAGATTGGCCGTGCTGTTGAAGTGGGTGATCACCTCGTTCTGATACGTATCGAAACGCTCCTGAACGTCATCCAGCTGGCGCTGAGTCCCGTTAGGCACGGCATTGGGCAGCGCGCGCGCCACGAAGAAACCGATGATCACACCAACCACCAGGGCGATGGTCGGCAGCAACCAAACTAAGAGCGAGTAATCCACGAGTCCTTCCTCTATAAACGGCTTTGCTTTACGTTAACGGCTCGAACCTGCGCTGTATAGCGGCGACACGTCGCCAGCCTGCCAGCCACAGACAATCAGCTAGACGAGTCGACCCAATTGAAGGTCACGGAGTTCATTCTTGCTCATGCGTGAGACCCCTGTATTCATCGACGGCCCGGTGGGCCAACTCGAAGCGTTGTACCTCGATCTGGACGAGGCCAAAGGCATCGCGCTGATATGCCATCCTAACCCGGTTCAGGGCGGCACCATGCTCAATAAAGTGATTTCGACACTGCAGCGCACCGCGCGGGATGACGGCCTGATCACCCTGCGCTTCAACTATCGGGGCGTTGGCGCCAGCGCCGGCAGCTCGGACATGGGCGAGGGCGAAGTCGACGACGCACAGGCGGCGGCGAAATGGCTGCGGGATAAACATCCCGATCTGCCCATGACCTTGTTCGGTTTTTCCTTCGGTGGTTTCGTGGCGGCTACCCTGGGCGGGCGTCTTGAGGCTGAAGGCGAAACCCTGAAGCATTTGTTCATGGTTGCGCCTGCCGTGATGCGCATCACCAGCGTCGACGCATTGCCGCAGAAGGGCGCTTTGACGATCATTCAGCCCGACAACGACGAAGTCGTTGAGCCACAACTCGTATACGACTGGTCTGACAAACTCCCGCGCCCCCATGAGCTGCTGAAAGTGGCAGAATGCGGGCACTTTTTTCACGGCAAGCTGACCGATCTCAAGGATCTGATTCTGCCGCGCCTTTCGAATTGATCGCAGCACCCAAAATAAGCGACTCGCCATGACCACTCGTATCCTCACCGGTATCACCACCACCGGCACGCCGCACCTGGGCAACTACGCCGGTGCCATCCGCCCGGCCATCGTTGCCAGCCGCCAAAGCGATGCCGACTCTTTCTACTTCCTGGCTGACTACCACGCGCTGATCAAATGCGATGACCCGCTGCGCATTCAGCGCTCGCGTCTGGAAATCGCCGCGACCTGGCTCGCGGCAGGGCTGGACGTCGAGCGCGTCACGTTCTATCGCCAGTCCGACATTCCGGAAATCCCCGAGTTGACCTGGCTGTTGACCTGCGTGGCCGGCAAGGGCCTGCTCAACCGCGCCCACGCCTACAAGGCCTCGGTGGACAAGAACGTCGAGGCCGGTGAAGACCCGGACGCCGGCATCACCATGGGCCTGTTCAGCTACCCGGTGCTGATGGCCGCCGACATCCTGATGTTCAACGCCCATCAAGTGCCGGTCGGCCGTGATCAGATCCAGCACGTCGAAATGGCGCGCGACATCGGTCAGCGCTTCAATCACCTGTTCGGCAACGGCAAAGAGTTCTTCGTGATGCCGGAAGCGCTGATTGAAGAAAGCGTCGCGACCCTGCCTGGCTTGGACGGTCGCAAGATGTCGAAGAGCTACGACAACACCGTGCCGCTTTTCACCAGCGCCAAAGACATGAAGGAAGCAATTTCCCGCATCGTCACTGACTCGCGCCTTCCGGGCGAAGCCAAGGATCCGGACACTTCGCATTTGTTCACGCTGTACCAGGCATTCGCCAGCAAAGAGCAAGGCGACGAGTTCCGCGCCGACCTGTTGCAGGGATTGGGTTGGGGCGATGCCAAGCAACGCCTGTTCCAGTTGCTGGACGCGGAGCTGGGCGAGGCACGGGAGAATTACCATCGTCTGATCGAGCGGCCCACTGATCTGGAAGACATCCTGCAGGCAGGCGCCGAGAAGGCCCGTCGTGTGGCCACGCCGTTTCTCGGCGAGCTGCGCGAAGCGGTAGGCCTGCGTTCATTCCGCACCGCCGCGCAAACCGTCACGACGGCCAAGAAGAAGGCCAGCAAGGGCGCGCGCTTCGTCAGCTTCCGTGAAGACGACGGCAGCTTCCGCTTCCGCCTGCTGGCGGCCGACGGCGAGCAACTGCTGCTGTCGCGCCATTTCGCAGACGGCAAAGCGGCCGGCGCGGTGACCAAAGCGTTGCAGCAGGGCGGTGAGCTGGACATTCGGCCCGAAGGCGATGCCTTCACCCTGTGGCTGAATGATGCCTGTGTCGCCGACAGCCCGGCGTTCGCCGATGCCACTGCTCGTGACGCCGCGATCGAGAGCCTGAAGCTGGCGCTCGCGCCCGCGCCACAACAGGATTAATTGCCATTCCAATGGGCCATCGCTACAGTGACGGCCCGTTTTTGCTCCCTTGCAAGCGACTATGACTCCTCTAGAACGATACCAAGCTGACCTTAAGCGTCCGGACTTTTTCCACGACGCCGCGCAAGAGAATGCGGTGCGCCATCTGCAGCGTCTGTACGACGATCTGGTCGCCGCCCATGACCGCAAGCCGGGATTGCTGGGCAAGCTGTTCGGCAAGAAAGAAGTCCCGATTGTGAAGGGGCTGTATTTCTGGGGTGGTGTCGGCCGGGGCAAGACCTACCTGGTTGACACCTTCTTCGAAGCGCTGCCGTTTGAAGACAAAACGCGCACCCACTTCCATCGCTTCATGAAGCGTGTGCACGAGGAGATGAAAAACCTCAAGGGCGAGAAGAACCCGCTGACCCTGATCGCCAAGCAGTTTTCCGAAGAAGCGCGGGTGATCTGTTTCGACGAATTTTTCGTATCGGACATTACCGACGCGATGATCCTCGGCACACTGATGGAAGAGCTGTTCAAGAACGGTGTGACCCTGGTCGCGACCTCGAACATCGTTCCCGACGGTCTCTACAAGGACGGTTTGCAGCGTGCGCGTTTCCTGCCGGCGATCGCGCTGATCAAGCAGAACACCGAGATCGTCAACGTCGACAGCGGCGTCGACTATCGCCTGCGCCATCTGGAGCAAGCCGAGCTGTTCCACTTCCCGCTGAACGAAGCGGCGGAGGAGAGCATGCGCAAGAGCTTCCGTGCGCTGACCCCGGAATGCACCAAGGCCATCGAAAACGATGTGCTGATCATCGAGAATCGGCAGATCAAGGCCATTCGTACCTGCGACGACGTGGCGTGGTTCGACTTCCGTGAGCTGTGCGACGGGCCGCGTAGCCAGAACGACTACATCGAACTCGGCAAGATCTTCCATGCGGTGCTGCTCAGCGGCGTCGAGCAGATGAGCGTGACCACCGACGACATCGCGCGCCGGTTCATCAACATGGTCGACGAGTTCTACGACCGCAACGTCAAGTTGATCATCTCGGCGGAAGTCGAATTGAAAGACCTGTACACCGGCGGCCGTCTGAACTTCGAATTCCAGCGCACGCTCAGCCGGTTGCTGGAAATGCAGTCCCACGAATTCCTGTCGCGGGCGCATAAGCCCTAGGCGGGAGCTGCAAGCTTCAAGCGGAAAGCTGCAAGAGGAGATCTCGCTCACTTGCAGCTTGAAGCTTGCCGCTTGAAGCTGCTGTCAGGCAGCCTGCTGAAACTGCTGCCGATACTGGTTCGGAGACAGGTCGGTGTGTTGACGGAACAGCCGCGCGAAGAAGCTGGCATCGTCGTAGCCGACTTCATAGCTGATGGTCTTGATGCTCTTGCGTGAGCCCGACAGCAAGCCCTTCGCGGTTTCGATGCGCAGGCGTTGCAGGTAATGCAGCGGCTTGTCGCCCGTTGCGGTCTGGAAGCGGCGCATGAAGTTGCGGATGCTCATGCCATGCTCGCGAGCCACATCCTCGAAACGGAATTTGTCGGCGAAGTGTTCTTCGAGCCAGTGCTGAATCTGCAGGATGATCACGTCCTGGTGCAGCTTCTGCCCGCCAAAACCAATCCGTCCCGGCGCGTAGCTGCGCTGCACTTCATAGAGAATGTCGCGGGCGACGGTCTGCGCGACATGGGCGCCGCAGAAGCGCTCGATCAGGTAGATATAAAGATCACACGCTGAAATCGTGCCGCCTGCGCAATACAGGTTATCGGCGTCGGTCAGGTGCTTTTCCTGATTGAGCAGCACGTTCGGAAAACGCTCGGCGAACTCGTTGAAAAACCGCCAGTAGGTGGTCGCTTCCTTGCCGTCGAGCAGCCCCGCATCCCCAAGCCAGAACACGCCGCTGGCCTCGCCGCAGAGCACGGCGCCGCGCGCATGTTGCTCACGCAGCCACGGCAGGATTTGCGGATAGCGTTCGCGCAGGGTGTCGAAATCTTCGACGAAAGCGGGAAGGATGATGATGTCGCTGTGTTCAAGCACGCCGTCTACAGGGATGACGACGTCGCTGAAGCTGCGCACTTCCTTGCCGTCCGGGCTGACCAGTCGGGTTTCGAAGGCCGGCTTGAAGCCCTGTCCCAACTGCTTGCCATAGCGCAGGCTGGCGAGGTGAAAGAAGTCTTTGGCTTGCATGAGCGTGGAGGCAAAAATTCCATCGATCGCAAGAATGCTGACACGCCGCAACGGCGCGTTTGGTTGGATAGACATAGTCTTTTGTTCTTATATGGGAAAGTGGTCAAGCAACGGCGTGATCGTCTTATTTTTTGTCGGATGTGTCCAGTGTCGCCGTCAACCGGCTGCGCCTACGCTCTGCTGACGTTTTGTCCGACAATCCTTCGCATCAGGTGCAGCCATGCTTCCCAGAACACTCTTCAGCTCGGAGCACGAGCTTTTCCGAAATAGCGTGCGCAAGTTCTTCGAACAGCACGCGGCGCCCTTTCATGCCCAGTGGGAGAAGCAGGGCCACATCGACCGCACGCTGTGGAACCGGGCGGGGGAGCAGGGCATGTTGTGTTCGCATCTGCCGGAAGAGTACGGCGGCATGGGCGCGGATTTTCTCTACACCACCGTGGTGATCGAAGAGATCTCCCGGCTCGGCCTGACCGGTATCGGTTTTTCCCTTCATTCGGACATCGTCGCGCCCTACATCCTGCACTACGGCAGCGAGGCGCTGAAGCTCAAATATCTGCCCAAACTGGTCTCCGGGGAGCTGGTCACCGCCATTGCGATGACCGAGCCGGGCGCAGGTTCCGACCTGCAAGGGGTCAAGACCACTGCGGTGCTGGACGGGGACGAGTACGTCATTAATGGCTCGAAGACCTTCATCACCAACGGGTTTCTTGCTGATCTGATGATTGTCGTCGCGAAGACCGATCCCAAGGCGGGCGCGAAGGGCACCAGTCTGTTTGTCGTGGAAGCGGGCACGCCGGGCTTCGCGAAAGGCAAGCGACTGGAGAAGGTCGGCATGAAGGCGCAGGACACGTCGGAATTGTTCTTCCAGGACGTCAGAGTGCCCAGGGAGAATCTGCTCGGGCAGGCCGGGATGGGGTTTGCGTATTTGATGCAGGAGCTGCCGCAGGAGCGTCTGACAGTCGCCATCGGTGCCATTGCCTCCGCCGAAGCCGCCTTGCAATGGACACTCGAGTACACGCGGGAACGCAAGGCGTTTGGCAAGGCGATCATCGACTTCCAGAACACACGTTTCAAACTGGCTGAAATCGCTACCGAAGTTCAGATTGGTCGTACGTTCATTGATCGATGCCTGGAGTTGCATTTGGAAGGGAAGCTGGATGTGCCAACGGCGGCCATGGCGAAATATTGGTCGACCGACCTGCAATGCAAGGTGCTGGACGAATGCGTCCAGCTGCATGGCGGCTACGGCTTCATGTGGGAATACCCGATCGCCCGGGCGTGGGCCGATGCGCGGGTGCAGCGGATTTATGCCGGGACCAACGAAATCATGAAAGAGATCATCGCCCGGTCTCTGTAATCCTGTGCGGAACCCCAGAGGGGCCTTATAAAGACCCTCTGCGGTTCCACAGTCAATCAGCGATCACGCAATCACCGATCAAGGCGCAGGATTAGGGTGATCCTTGTGTATCGCCTCAATGCCCGCCAGCACTTCATCCGACAGCACCAGTTCCGCGCTCGCCAGGTTGCTTTCCAGCTGCTCCAGCGTGGTCGCACCGATGATGTTGCTGGTAACGAAGCTGCGACTGGTGACGAACGCCAACGCCATTTGCGCCGGATCAAGGCCGTGCTCGCGAGCCAGCGCAACGTAGCGCGCGCAGGCTGCTTCCGATTGCGGGTTGAAATAGCGCGTGAAGCGGCTGTACAGGCTCAAACGGCCCTTGGCAGGGCGAGCGCCGTCTGCGTATTTGCCGGACAACATGCCGAACGCCATGGGCGAATAGGCCAACAGGCCGCATTGCTCGCGAATCGCCACTTCCGCCAGACCCACTTCGAAGCTGCGGTTGAGCAGGTTGTAGGGGTTCTGAATCGACACCGGACGCGTCAAACCATGGGCATCCGACTCAGCGAGAAACTTCATGGTGCCCCACGGCGTTTCGTTCGACAGACCCACGTGGCGGATCTTGCCGGCCTTGACCTGCTCGTCCAGCGCTTCGAGCACTTCAAGCAGCGGGGTGAACTGCTCCTCACTGTGGTTGTAACCCAGCTTGCCGAAGAAGTTGGTGCTGCGCTCAGGCCAGTGCAGTTGATACAGGTCGAGGTAATCGGTCTGCAGGCGTTTGAGGCTGGCATCCAGCGCCGCAACGATGTGATCGCGGTTGAATTTCAGCTGGCCGTCACGAACGTAATCAATGCCGTTGCCGGGACCGGCGATTTTGCTGGCGAGAATCCAGTCGGCGCGGTCGCCGCTCTGCTTGAACCAGTTGCCGATGATGGTTTCGGTGCTGGCGTAGGTTTCTTTCTTCGGCGGGACCGGATACATCTCGGCGGTGTCGATGAAATTGATGCCGGCGGCCTTGGCCCGTTCGATCTGCGCGAAGGCCTCGGACTGGCTGTTCTGCTCACCCCAGGTCATCGTGCCGAGGCAGATTGCGCTGACATTGAGGTCGGTTCTGCCCAGTTGGCGGTAGTCCATTTGGCTCTCCTGTTTAAAAGAGCCATAAAAGCAGGTTGAAATTTTTTTCGCAATCTGCATAATTCCGCTCCTCTTTGTCGCTGGAGTGATGCCCCGCGACAAAAGAAACCGCTGCGATCGAACGCGCTGACCCGAGCCCCCTATAGCGTTCGTGCCCGGCGGCCTTTGACTTGTCAAAGACCGTACTAATGAGTATGCTCCGCCGTCTATTTTTCAGGGCGGCCTTTGAGGCTATAAAGAATGAAAACTTTTACCGCTAAACCGGAAACAGTAAAGCGCGACTGGTTCGTCGTCGACGCTGCTGGTCAGACCCTGGGTCGTCTGGCCACTGAAATCGCGAGCCGTCTGCGTGGCAAGCACAAGCCGGAATACACTCCGCACGTTGACACTGGCGACTACATCGTCGTGATCAATGCCGAGCAGATCCGTGTGACCGGTGCCAAGACCACCGACAAGATCTACTACTCTCACTCCGGTTTCCCGGGCGGGATCAAGTCGATCAACTTTGAAAAGCTGATCGCCAAAGCTCCTGAGCGCGTGATCGAGACCGCGGTCAAAGGCATGCTGCCTAAGAACCCGCTGGGTCGCGACATGTATCGTAAGCTGAAAGTCTATGCGGGCGCTGCACACCCTCATACTGCTCAGCAGCCCCAAGAACTGAAGTTTTAACGGAATAGTTCATTATGTCGGCGACTCAAAATTACGGCACTGGCCGTCGCAAGACCGCAACCGCTCGCGTTTTCCTGCGTCCGGGCACCGGTAACATCTCCATCAACAACCGTTCCCTGGACTCGTTCTTCGGTCGCGAAACTGCCCGCATGGTAGTTCGTCAGCCGCTGGAACTGACTCAGACTGTCGAGAAATTCGACATCTACGTCACTGTCATTGGCGGTGGTGTGAGTGGTCAAGCTGGCGCAATCCGCCACGGTATCACCCGCGCTCTGATGCAGTACGACGAAACCCTGCGTAGCGCTCTGCGCAAAGCAGGCTTCGTAACTCGCGATGCTCGCGAAGTTGAACGTAAGAAAGTCGGTCTGCGTAAAGCGCGTAAGCGTCCGCAGTACTCGAAGCGTTAATTCGCTTCCGTTCAAAAAGAACGCTCAGTTTCTATACGAAGCTGGGCGTTTTTTTATGGCTGTCTATTATTGATTCCGAGGCCTTGGCCAGGGAGATCTCGGATGCTGACGGGAGAGGGCGCCATGGGCAATGACGGCGTAAACACGGGCCGGCGTCGCTTCCTTGTGACGGCCACGTCTGTGGTAGGCGCAGCAGGAGCGGTCGGCGCCGCCGTGCCGTTCGTAGGCTCATGGTTCCCGAGCGCCAAAGCCAGGGCTGCGGGAGCGCCTGTCAAAGTCAACATCAGCAAGATCGAACCCGGCCAGCAGATGATCGCCGAGTGGCGAGGTCAGCCGGTGTTGATTGTCCGTCGTACGCCCGAGATCCTTTCCAGTCTGGGCCAGCTCACGGGCCGGCTCTCCGATCCCGAATCAAAGGATTCTACCCAGCCTGGCTATGTCGATCCGGTGGTCCGTTCCATCCGGCCGGAAATCCTGCTGTTGGTCGGCATCTGTACCCATCTCGGCTGCTCGCCCACGTTTCGCCCCGAAGTCGCCCCCGCTGACTTGGGCAAGGACTGGGTCGGTGGATATTTTTGCCCTTGTCACGGCTCCAGATATGACCTCGCCGGACGCGTGTACAAGGCACAGCCTGCACCGCTGAATCTGCCGGTGCCGCCGCATTCCTACGAGTCGGACTCAGTTATCGTCATCGGTGTGGATCAGGAGGAAGCGTAATGAGCAGGCTCATGGGCGGGATCAATGCGCGCTTTCCCGCGACTTCATTGTGGGAAAACCACCTCAGCAAGTACTACGTACCGAAGAATCTCAATTTTTTCTATCTCTTCGGCTCACTGGCGTTGCTGGTGCTGGTCAACCAGATCCTCACGGGCATCTGGCTGACGATGAGTTACACGCCCACGGCCGAGGGGGCCTTCGCCTCGGTCGAGTCCATCATGCGTGACGTTGAATACGGCTCGATCCTGCGGCTGTTGCATTCGACAGGCGCGTCGGCGTTCTTCATCGTCATCTACCTGCACATGTTTCGCGGGCTGCTGTACGGCTCGTACCAGAAGCCGCGGGAGCTGGTCTGGGTCTTCGGCATGCTGATTTATCTGGCGCTGATGGCCGAGGCGTTCACAGGCTACCTGCTGCCGTGGGGGCAAATGTCGTACTGGGGCGCCCAGGTGATCATTTCGCTGTTCGGCGCCATTCCGATCATCGGCAACGACCTTGCGCAGTGGATTCGCGGTGATTACCTGGTCTCCGGGATCACCCTCAATCGCTTCTTCGCGCTGCATGTCGTGGCGCTGCCAATCGTGGTGCTCGGGCTAGTGGTGCTGCATATCCTGGCGCTGCATGAAGTGGGCTCCAACAACCCTGATGGCGTCGACATCAAGAAGTACAAGGATGAGAACGGCAATCCTCTGGATGGCATTCCCTTTCACCCGTACTACACGGTCAAGGATTTGCTTGGCGTCGTGGTGTTTCTGTTTATCTTCTGCTCAGTGGTTTTTTTCTTTCCGGAGATGGGCGGTTACTTCCTCGAGAACTCCAACTTCGAGCAGGCCAACGCCTTAAAGACCCCGGAGCACATTGCGCCGGTCTGGTACTTCACGCCGTTCTACGCGATCTTGCGGGCCATCCCGGACAAGCTCCTCGGCGTCATGGCCATGGGTGCAGCCATCGCCGTGCTGTTCGTGCTGCCGTGGCTTGACCGCAGTCCGGTCAAATCGATGCGCTACAAGGGCTGGCTGAGCCGGGTCTGGCTGCTGCTGTTTTGCGGGTCCTTCGTGACGCTCGGGGTGCTGGGCGTATTGCCGCCGAGCCCCGGGCGGGCATTGCTGTCGCAGGCCTGCACCTTCCTGTATTTCGCGTACTTCATCCTGATGCCGTTCTACACGCGAATGGAGCGGACGAAGCCGGTGCCGGACAGGGTGACGAGTTGATGAAGCGGCTGCTCGCTGTCTTGCTCATTGCCCTGTTGCCGGCGTTGTCGTTCGCTGCTGAGCACGCTGCGGACCTGGAGAGCGTCGACATCGACGTGTCTGACAAGGCCTCTCTGCAGGATGGTGCGCGCACGTTCGTCAATTACTGCATGGGTTGCCACAGCGCCAGGTTCCAGCGCTACGAGCGCGTGGCGGACGATCTCGGTATTCCCCACGACCTGATGCTGGAAAAGCTGGCGCCTGCCGGGGCAAAGATCGGCGATCACATGACCATCGGCATGCAGCCGGCGGACGCGAAAACATGGTTCGGCGCAGCACCGCCCGATCTGACCCTCGTCGCGCGCGTTCGCGGGACGGACTGGCTCTATGGCTACCTGCGTTCGTTCTACGAGGACCCGACGCGGCCCTGGGGCGTGAACAACACCGTCTTTCCGAACGTGGCCATGCCCAATGTGCTGGAAGGGCTTCAGGGGCGTCAGAGGCTCGGCTGCAGGGAGGTTCAGCGGCGCGGGGTGGAAGCAGAACACGCAGACACGCCCCTTACTCACGAAGGCTGCGATCAACTGGTCGCCGTTCCCAACACGGGCACGCTAACCGAAGCGCAGTTCAACGAGAAGATAAAGAACCTCGTCACCTTCCTCGCTTACTCGGCCAACCCGGACAAGCTGCAGCACCAGCGCATCGGCACCTACGTGCTGCTTTACCTCGCCGTGCTGCTCATCCTGGCCTACCTGCTCAAGCGCGAATTCTGGAAAGACATCCATTGAGCAGCCGTCTGATTCGCGAGCCTGCGCCGCTTGCAGCTGCACTGTTTCAGGTAATGAGGGGAGAGCAGGTATAGTGGCGGGCTGAAGATTGCAGAATCTACCTTGAGTAAATGAGCTATCTTGTCGCCCGCGTTGAACACCCGATCATCGTGGACGTCGCCGAAAGCGCCTCGCGGCGCATCCGTATTTCTGCTTTTTGAATATCTACAAGCGAGGAGGACCGCCATGGGCGTGACCAATCGGTTGGCCTGTTACTCCGACCCCGCCGACCACTATTCCCATCGCGTGCGCATTGTGCTCGCCGAGAAAGGTGTCAGCGCCGAGATCATTGAAGTTGTCGAGGGCCGTCATCCGCCCAAATTGATCGAGGTGAATCCGTACGGCAGCGTGCCGACCCTGGTTGATCGTGACCTGGCGTTGTACGAGTCGACGGTGGTAATGGAATACCTGGACGAGCGTTATCCCCATCCGCCGCTGCTCCCGGTCTATCCGGTAGCGCGTGCCAACAGCCGCTTGCTGATCCACAGGATTCAGCGCGACTGGTGCGGTCTGGTGGATCTGATTCTGGACCCGCGCAGCAAAGAAGCCGCACGTGTTCAGGCGCGCAAGGAACTGCGCGAAAGTCTGACCGGCGTGTCGCCGTTGTTCGCGGACAAGCCTTTTTTCTTGAGCGACGAGCAAAGTCTGGTCGACTGCTGTCTATTGCCCATACTCTGGCGCCTGCCGATTCTGGGTATCGAATTGCCGCGGCCCGCCAAGCCGCTGCTTGATTATATGGAGCGCCAATTTGCGCGTGAGGCATTTCAGGCAAGTCTGTCTGGTGTCGAACGCGACATGCGCTAAGGCCTTAGGAGCCGTTTGATGAACTCCAGTCGCCCTTATCTGATCCGCGCGCTGTATGAGTGGATCGTGGATAACGATTGCACACCGCACGTACTCGTCAATGCCGAGTTTCCCGCGGTGCAAGTCCCGCAAGGCTTTGCCAATGACGGGCAGATCGTTCTGAACATTTCACCGAGCGCCGTGCGCCATCTGCACATGGACAACGACGCGGTGAGTTTCGAAGGCCGCTTCGGTGGCGTTCCCCACAGCCTGTACGTGCCGATTGCCGCCATCATGGGCATTTATGCCCGCGAGAACGGGCAGGGCATGGTCTTCGATCTGGAGCCTGCTGTGGATGAAGACGAAGATATCGACGTCGAAGACGACATGCCGCCACCGAACGACGAGCCACCACGCCCTACGGGCCGGCCGAGTCTGAAAGTGGTCAAGTAAGTCGCTTCTGCAATAACAAAAAAGGCGATCCCGAGGGATCGCCTTTTTTGTGCCTGTTGAGTGGCTATGTAGGAGCGCGTCAGTCGATGTACTCAAACAGCTTCACGATCTTCTGCACGCCGCCGACGCCTTGCACCAGGTTGGTGGCGCGGGTGGCTTCTGCCTGGGTCAGCAGGCCCAGCAGGTAGACGATGCCGTTTTCAGTCACGACCTTGATGCGCGAGCCCGGGATGGCGCTGTCGGTGAGCATCTCGGTTTTGATCTTGCTCGTCAGCCAGGCGTCATTGCTGCGCGCCAGCATCGAGGACGGGCCGGTGACCTGTAGCTCGTTGTTGACCTTCTTGACCTTCTGCACCTGGCTGGCGGTTTGCTCGGCCAGTTGCTTGAGGTCGGCGCGCGGTGTCTGGCCTGCCAACAGCACGATGCCGTTGAAGCTCGTTACGACGATGTGCGAGGCGTTGTCCAGATCAGGGTTGGCCTTGGCGATGTTGACCGAAACCTTGGTCTCGATCAGCGAGTCGTCGATCTTGCTGCCGAAGGTGCGTGTGCCGCGATCGTCATCGATCGGTGCTTCGCGGCTGGCGTTGATCACCGAGCTGCATCCGCTGATGCCCAGGCAGAGCGTCAGGGCCAGCAGGCTAAGACGTTTGGATATCATTCTTCACTCCCGAACAGTTGGCTGTCGATCAAGTCGCAAAGGCAGTGGATCGCCAGCAGGTGGACTTCCTGGATACGTGCGGTGACTTTTGCCGGGACGCGGATCTCCACGTCCTCCGGCAACAGCAGCGACGCAACGTCGCCGCCATCGCGACCGGTCAAGGCTACGACAATCATTTCACGATCATGTGCGGCCTGGATGGCCTGAATAATGTTCGCCGAATTGCCGCTGGTGGAAATCGCCAGCAGCACATCGCCCGGCTGACCCAGTGCACGAATCTGTTTGGAGAAGATTTCGTTGTAGCTGTAGTCGTTGGCGATGGAGGTGATGGTGGACGTGTCGGTGGTCAGCGCGATGGCGGGCAGGCTCGGTCGCTCGCGCTCGAAACGGTTGAGCAGCTCCGAGGAAAAGTGCTGGGCATCGCCAGCCGAACCGCCGTTACCGCAGGCGAGCATCTTGCCCTCATTGAGCAGGGCGTTGACCATCACTTGGCTGGCTTGCTCGATGTGGGGTGCAACAACATCCATCGCCTGTTGCTTGGTGTCGATGCTGGCCTGGAAAAGCTGGCGAATTCGGGATTGCATGTCCATCTATGAAAACCTTAATAGGGGCGGCTGGTCGGGGCGGCGTCCGATAAGTCATCGGCGTCCCGGCACAAAACTGTGCAGCCCGCAAAGCAAAGAGCAAAAGAGCCAATGTGGTTCGTTGGGTTGTTGCAGTAGGACCGGCTTTAGCCGGGAAGGCGGCCGATCTTACGCTGCAATCCGACGGAATCATCGCGTTTTCAGCAATCGAAAGCGTTAGTCAGCCAGTTAAGCGCGGGTGATGTGCCGGGGTCGCCATTGATCGCGACGACGTCGAAGCGACACGGTGAATCGGCCCAGCGCACCTCGCTTTGCAGAAAGGATTGAGCTGCCAAGGTGAGCTTTTGCTGCTTGCGAAAATCGACGCTTTCCAGCGCGCCACCCCAACCGGCGTGGCGACGATACCGAACTTCGACGAATACTACTGTATCGCCGTCGAGCATGACCAGATCAAGCTCGCCGCGTTTGCATGACCAGTTGCGGGTAATCAGCTGCAATCCATGCTGTTGCAGGTGACGCAGGGCGTAGGCTTCGGCCTCGCGCCCTGCCGTTTGACGGGTGGTGCCTGAGGTCAAGGCGCGGTGTCCGGCAGGCGCTGGACCTTGCCATCTACAAACTCTGCCCACGGCAGTTGACGCTCGATGCGCTGGCCCTGACCGATCGCCAGGCTGCCGGACAGGCCATCGATGCGGCTGTCAGGCAGGGTTTTGAGTTGCGTCAATCGTGGCGCCAGACGGTACGCGTCGATGCCCATGGCGTAGAGACGGCCAAGGCTGCCGGCGGCTTGCGGCCATTGAGCGGTCACTTGCTGGCGCAGCGGGTCGTTGGCGTTCAACAGCCAAGGCGTTTCGCAGAAGCGCACACCGTTCAGGTCGTTGTACATCGCCGGGTCGCCGCTGTTGGTGAAGAGGTGCGAAGTGGCATAAACCGGAACATCACCGGCGTACTGGAAGACCATGGTTGGCTTGATTTGTTGAGCCTGTTGAGGCGTTGCAGCTAGGAACATGAAGTCTACGTCCTGGCGACGGGAAGGCTGAGCGGCCATCTGCGTGCCGGTAGCGCTTTGCACACGCTGAGCGCGCCCTTCGCTGTTGCGCAGCTGGAACAGATCGGCAACTTGCTGAGCCAACGCGACTGGCTGGTCGATGCGTTCAGCACCCAACAAGGTACCGCCTTTGGCCTGCCAGCTTTGACGGAAGGCCTCCAGCACGCGATCACCCCATTCACCCTTCGGCACCATGGCAACAGCACTGCGCTTGCCATCGGCCCAGGCGCGACGCGCCACTTCGCGGGCTTCGTCTTCCGCTGCCAGACCGAACTGGAACAGCTCGGCAGGGCCTTGAGTGACTGAATCGCTGTAATTCAGCGCCAGCGTAGTAATCGGCAACTGCGGACGGGCGCTCAACTGTTTAACCAGTGGTTTCTCAAGCGGACCGACCACCAGCTGCACGCCGGCCGCCTTGGCTTGCGCATAGAAGTCGTCCATCGACGTCACGCGGGAGCTGTCGAACACTTCGATCGCCGGTGGCTTCTCGCCGGCCTGCTGAGCTTGATAGTTAGCGGCCATGAAGCCGTCACGCAGAGCGCGCGATACCGCGGCGAGGGGACCGTCTTGCGGCAACAGCAACGCGATTTTGGTCAGCGGCTGGCTCTTCAGGTCACGCAATTGCGCGAGGGCGGTCGGCAGCTGACGTGCCGCCGGGTGCTGCGGGTTCTGCGCCTTCCAGTTGTCGATGGCAGCCTGTTGCTGTTCCAGCGTGCCGGCACCCTTGACCGCGCGGGCCAGGCTCAGCCAGCCGCCGATGTCATCGTTGGCCGAGCTTTGCAGCTGCTCGGGTGGCAATGCGGCAACCAGCGTCCAGATAGCGTCGTTGTTGGCGTTCAAGGCATCGCCTTGCAGCAACGGGCCCATGAACACGCGCTCGCTCGCAGCTGCGAGGGTCTGACCATCTGCTTCAAAAGCCCGGGCGCGAACAGTGTGGGCACGGGTTTGCAGGTCAACCGGCATTTCGCCCAGATGCTGCATGCTCGGGTGGTTGAGGGAAGTCAGCGCAGCTTTCGGCTGGCTACGACCCAGCGCCAGTTCGGCAGACAAGGTGTTGGCGTAGATTTGTTTGTCGGTCTTGAGCTGGTCGATTTGCACCTGCTCGAGGATGCTCGCGGCGCGGCTCGGGTTGTTCTGGCGGGCTGCCAGGTCGGCCGCCGTCAGTTTCAGCAGTGCGGCCTGATCAGGCGACTTGGCCGCTGCGGCCTGTTCGAGCAATTGTTCGATGCTGGCATCGGGGGAGCGAGGCAGTTCGCCAAGGCTAGAGGAGGGCGAACCGGCACAGGCAGCCAGGAGGGCGGCAAGGCAGAGGGCAGAGAACAGCCGCAGGCAAGCGATCATGTGTATGTTCCTGATACTCGAGCAAATTAGCGTGGAAGTGTACCCAAGCACTGGCCGGGGCGCGACGTTGAAGGTGTTAAAGCGTTGATATCGGTCGTCTCCGGGCGCGTCAGTTGACCTGAGTCGCAAGGTCGCGGAGTCGCGGCCGTGATGCCGCGGTTCGAGTTGCTTTTCTGGCCTTACGGGGTGCGACGTCCTGTTTTGTCGGCCGCAGCCTGTACAATGCAGGCTTTTACACAACATGAGGTGTGCGCTTTGACTGCTCCGGGTGCTTCGAATTCCACTACAGGCGCGCTTTATGTGGTGGCCACGCCGATTGGCAACCTGGATGACATGAGCGCCCGTGCCTTGAAGGTGCTGCGCGATGTCTCGCTGATCGCGGCGGAGGATACCCGGCACTCGTTACGGCTGATGCAGCATTTCGGTATCCCCACGCCGTTGGCGGCCTGCCATGAGCACAACGAGCGCGAGGAGGGCAGCCGCTTTATCACACGCTTGCTGGCGGGCGATAACGTTGCGCTGATTTCCGATGCCGGCACGCCGCTCATTTCCGATCCTGGCTACCATCTGGTGCGGCAGGCCCGGGCAGCAGGTATTCAAGTGATCCCGGTCCCGGGCGCCTGCGCCTTGATCGCGGCGCTGTCTGCGGCGGGCCTGCCTTCAGACCGCTTCATCTTCGAAGGCTTCTTGCCGGCCAAATCCGTGGGTCGCAAGGCGCGGCTCGAACTCGTCAAAGAAGAACCCCGCACGCTGATCTTCTATGAAGCGCCCCATCGCATTCTTGAGTGCCTTCAGGACATGGAAGAAATCTTCGGCCCTGACCGTCCCGCGGTGCTCGGCCGCGAATTAACCAAAACGTTCGAAACCCTCAAGGGACTGCCGCTGTCCGAGTTGCGTGCCTTCGTTGAAGGGGACAGCAATCAGCAGCGCGGTGAGTGCGTGGTGCTCGTGGCGGGCTGGAGTGAGCCGGAAGGCGAGGATGCGATTGGCGCCGAAGCGAGGCGGGTGCTGGATCTGCTGCTGGAAGAAATGCCCCTCAAACGTGCCGCCGCACTGGCTGCGGAGATCACAGGCGTACGCAAGAACCTGCTTTATCAGGTGGCGCTGGATAAACAGAAGGGCGTGTGACGGGATGTCGCGGGCGGCTCTGCAAATGGCGCGAGAGCCGATTAAAGCTTGTTCTTGAGCCGTCCTCCCATTAACCTTGGCGGCGGAGAGTCGATTGGACAGTCGCTGCCTTTCATTGTTCTGCAATGAAGGGGGGAGGAAAGTCCGGGCTCCATAGGGCGGAGTGCCAGGTAACGCCTGGGGGGCGCGAGCCTACGGAAAGTGCCACAGAAAATAACCGCCTAAGCACTTCGGTGCCGGTAAGGGTGAAAAGGTGCGGTAAGAGCGCACCGCACGTCTGGCAACAGTTCGTGGCTAGGTAAACCCCACTCGGAGCAAGACCAAATAGGGTTCCAAGGCGTGGCCCGCGCTGGAACCGGGTAGGTTGCTAAAGATGTCCAGTGATGGCCATCGTAGAGGAATGACTGTCCTCGACAGAACCCGGCTTACAGATCGACTCTCCACCTCCTTTTCTTCCCCTCGTTTGTACGATTTATCCCCTCCGGTAATACCAAAAAAATCTTAAACCTCACAAATCACTTTAACTTCGTACGCCATCCTTTTGTTCGTCCTAGGAAATATCCGTCGGACCGATCCGAAATCCGCCATATCTCCTTCGTAAGTGCTCCTAAATATCCGTCCTGTAAGGGTTTTCCTCGTGAAGTCGCCTTGACGGTGTGGTGGGCGCATTCCTATAGTGTGCGCGAGTGGCGGAAAGTGGCGTGAAGTGGGTTTTTTGAGCTCAAAAAGATAATATTTGGAGATCGCGCCGTGTTCCGTGGTGCAAACGCAATCAATCTCGACGCAAAGGGCCGTCTCGCTATGCCGAGCCGGTACCGTGACGAGTTGGATTCGCGTAGCGCAGGGCAGCTGATCGTCACCATTGATACCGTCGACCCGTGCTTATGCATCTATCCGCTTCCGGAATGGGAGCTGATTGAGGCCAAGTTGCGCGAGCTCGCCACATTTCGTGAAGAAAACCGTCGTCTGCAGCGGCTGTTGATCGGTAACGCTGTGGATCTGGAACTGGACGGCAGTGGGCGTTTCCTGGTGCCGCCACGTTTGCGTGAGTACGCCAAGCTCGATAAGCGAGTGATGCTGGTAGGCCAGCTCAACAAGTTTCAACTGTGGGATGAGGACGCCTGGAACGCACTTGCTGATGCGGACCTTGCGGCCATTCAAAAACCGGGTGCGATGCCCGATGAACTGCGTGATTTGATCCTGTGACTACGAATAGCGGCTTTACCCACATCACCGTACTGCTCGAAGAAGCCGTCGAGGCTCTCGCGGTGCGCGCCGATGGCTGCTATCTGGATGGCACCTTTGGGCGTGGCGGGCATAGCCGACTTATATTGCAGAACCTGGGGCCTGAGGGTCGGCTTCTCGGATTCGATAAAGATCCCCAAGCGATTGCCACTGGGCAAGCGCTGGCGGCCGAAGACGGCCGCTTTGTCATTGTGCAGCGCAGCTTTGCTGAACTGGGCGCCGAAGCTCAAGCGCGCGGGTTGGCAGGCAAGGTCAGCGGCATTCTTCTGGACCTCGGTGTGTCTTCGCCTCAGCTGGACGACCCCGAGCGCGGCTTCAGCTTCATGAATGATGGCCCCCTCGACATGCGCATGGACCCGTCCCGCGGTGTCAGTGCAGCCGAGTTCGTCAATACCGCGCCCGCCGAAGAAATCGCCCGCGTTTTCAAAGAATACGGCGAAGAGCGTTTTTCCCGCCGCATGGCAGGCGCCGTCGTGGCCCGCCGCGAGACTCAACCGTTCGAGCGCACCGGCGATCTGGCCGAAGTGCTGAAAGTGGCCAACCCTGCTTGGGAGAAGGGCAAGAATCCGGCGACTCGTGCATTTCAGGGCCTGCGCATTCACGTCAACAACGAACTGGGCGATCTGGAAGCAGGTCTTGAGGCTGCGCTGGAAGTCCTCGAAGTGGGTGGCCGTCTGGTGATCATCAGCTTTCACTCGCTGGAAGACCGTATCGTTAAATTGTTCATGCGCAAACTGGTCAAGGGCGAAGCCGACAACCTGCCACGCAACCTGCCGATCCGTCATCAGGCGTTCGAGCCGCGTATCAAATTGATCGGCAAGGCGCAGTTTGCGTCCGATGATGAAACCCGCGCCAATCCGCGTTCGCGCAGCGCCGTCATGCGCGTCGCGGAGAAACTCCGATGAGCCGCGGTTTCTTCAAGCCCCTGCCGGGCGGCAGCTTCTTCATGCTGATGCTGTTTATCGCCGTGCTGGTGTCGGCGATCGGTGTGGCGTACAGCGCGCACTGGAACCGGCAGTTGCTCAACTCCCTTTACGGTGAACTCAGTGTGCGCGACAAGGCGCAGGCCGAGTGGGGCCGCCTGATTCTTGAACAAAGCACCTGGACCGCCCACAGCCGTATCGAAGCCCTGGCCACCGATCAGCTGAAAATGCGCATCCCGAACGCCGCCGATATCCGGATGGTGTCGCCATGATGAAACTCGAAGGGGCGCTCTACCCGTGGCGGTTCCGTGTCGTGGTCGGCCTGCTGTCAGTCATGGTCATCGCCATCTGCTATCGCATTGTCGACCTGCAAGTCATTGACCATCGCTTCCTGATCGAACAGGGCGATGCGCGCAGCCTGCGTACCGTTTCGATTCCTGCCCACCGTGGTCTGATCACCGACCGCAATGGTGAGCCCCTTGCCGTCAGTACGCCGGTCACTACCATTTGGGCGAACCCGTCCGAAATGCAGGCCGACAAGACCAAGTGGGGCCAACTCGCGCAGGCGCTGGGGCAGGATCCCAAGGCACTGACGGATCGCCTCAACGAGCAGGCAAGCAAAGAATTCATCTACCTGGTCCGCGGCCTGACCCCGGAGCAGGGTCAGTCGGTGCTCGATCTGAAAGTCCCGGGCGTTTACGGCAAGGAAGAATTCCGCCGTTTCTACCCGGCGGGCGATGTCACTGCGCACATGGTCGGCTTTACCGACCTCGACGATCACGGCCGTGAAGGCGTAGAGCTGGCGTATGAAGACTGGCTCGCCGGCGTCCCCGGCAAGCGGCAGGTCATCAAGGACCGGCGCGGCAGGATGATCAAAGACCTGCAAGTGAAGAAAAACGCCAAGGCCGGCAAGACCTTGGCTTTGTCTATTGATCTGCGCCTGCAATACCTGGCGACCCGCGAGCTGCGTAACGCGATTCAGGAAAACGACGCCAAGGCCGGCAGCCTGGTGATCATGGACGTGAAGACAGGCGAAGTGCTGGCGATGGTCAACCAGCCGACTTACAACCCGAACAACCGTCGCACCATGGTTCCGGCCGCGATGCGCAACCGCGCGATCATCGATGTGTTCGAGCCGGGTTCGACCATGAAGCCGATCTCCATGACCGCTGCATTGGAAAGTGGCCGCTGGAAGCCGAGCGACAAGGTCGAGGTATACCCGGGCACGTTGCAGATCGGTAAATACACCATCCGTGACGTCACCAAAACCGAAGGCCCGATCCTCGACCTGACCGGCATCCTGATCAACTCCAGTAACGTCGGCATGAGTAAAGTCGCGTTCGATGTGGGTGGCGAAGCGATTTTCCGCGCCATGCAGCGTGTGGGCCTGGGTCAATACACCGGCCTCGGCTTTCCGGGTGAGCGCGTCGGCAACCTGCCCAACTACCGCGAGTGGCGCAAGGCTGAAACCGCAACGCTGTCGTACGGCTACGGCCTGTCGGTCACAGCGCTGCAGTTGGTGCACGCTTATGCGGCATTGGCCAACAACGGCAAGATTGTCCCGCTGACCATTCTCAAGACCGATAATCCAGCCGAATCGGTTCAGGCCATTCCGGAAGCGACGGCCAAGACCGTGCAGGGCATGTTGCAGCAAGTGATCGAAGACCCGCGCGGCGTTTACCGTGCGCGCGTTCCGTCGTATCACGTGGCGGGCAAGTCCGGTACCGCGCGGAAAACGTCCGTGGGCACCAAGGGCTACGCCGAAAATTCCTATCGTTCGCTGTTCGCCGGTTTCGGCCCGATGAGCAACCCGCGTTACGCGGTCGTTGTGGTCATCGATGAGCCGAGCAAAGGCGGCTACTTCGGTGGTCTGGTTTCCGCTCCAGTGTTCAGCAAGGTGATGTCGGGCACCCTGCGCTTGATGAACGTGCGCCCGGACAACCTCGCGCCGGTTCCACCTGAGCAACAAGCCAACGCCGTGCCCGCCGTCGCTCCAGTCAAGGGAGGACGTGGCTGATGTCTTTGAATTTGAGCAAGCTGTTTGCGCAGTGCAATCGCGATCTGCTGATTCGCGAACTGACCCTCGACAGCCGCAAAGTGCGTCCGGGCGATTTGTTTCTGGCGATTCCGGGCCTCAAGATCGACGGCCGCGAGCACATCACTGACGCCATCGCCCATGGCGCGGCCGCCATCGCTTACGAAGCCGAAGGCGCCAAGGTGCTGCCGATCACCGACATTCCGATGATTCCGGTCAAAGGCCTGGCAGCACAGCTGTCCGACATCGCCGGGCGCTTCTATGGCGACCCTAGCCGCAACCTGAACCTGATCGGCGTGACCGGCACAAACGGCAAAACCAGCGTGACTCAGTTGGTGGCGCAGGCGTTGGACACGCTTGGACAGCACTGCGGCATCATCGGTACGCTGGGCACCGGCTTCTATAGCGAGCTGAAAAGCGGCATTCACACCACGCCGGATCCGATCTCCGTGCAGTCGACCCTGTATGACCTGAAAAGGGCCGGGGCCAAAGCGGTTGCCATGGAAGTCTCGTCCCACGGGCTGGATCAGGGTCGGGTGACCGCGCTGGCTTTCGACGTGGCGGTGATGACCAATCTGTCCCGTGACCATCTCGATTACCACGGCACCATGGAGGCGTACGCGGCCGCCAAGGCCAAGTTGTTCGCCTGGAGTGACCTGCGCTGCCGTGTGGTCAATCTTGACGACGCATTTGGTCGACAGCTCGCTGCGGCGCCTCACCCTTCGCGCCTGGTGACTTACAGCCTGGAAGACAGCAGTGCTTATCTGTTCTGCCGTGACGCGCATTTCGATGACGACGGCGTGCGCGCGACCCTGGTAACGCCCCAGGGCAGCCATGCGTTGCGCAGCAGCCTGCTGGGCCGTTTCAACCTGAGTAATGTGCTGGCTGCGGTCGGCGCGTTGATGGGCCTTGATTATCCGCTCGACGACATCTTGAAAGTACTGCCGACGCTGGAAGGCCCTGCTGGCCGGATGCAGCGTCTGGGCGGTGGTTCACGTCCGCTGGTGGTGGTCGATTACGCCCACACCCCTGACGCGCTGGAAAAAGTGCTCGCGGCGTTGCGTCCCCATGCAAAAGGTCAACTGACCTGCCTGTTCGGCTGCGGCGGCGATCGCGATCGCGGCAAGCGCCCGCTGATGGCGGAAGTGGTCGAGCGTCTGGCCGACAAAGTGCTGGTCACCGACGACAACCCGCGCAGCGAAGACCCGTCCCGTATTTTCGATGACATCCGTACCGGATTCGTCTCGGCTAACGCAGTGGATTTCGTTGCCGGGCGTGGTCAGGCCATCGCGCAAATCGTTGCACAGGCGTCCGCCGCCGATGTGATCGTGCTGGCCGGCAAGGGCCACGAGGATTACCAGGAAATCAACGGAGAGCGTCAGCCGTTTTCCGATCTTGAAGAAGCCACCAAAGCGCTCGACGCCTGGGAGGCTGCACATGCTTAAGCCGCTCTCGTTCAGCGAGCTGCTGGTGCCGCTCGACGCACGTCGTGTCGGCCATGACTGCAGTTTTTCCGGTGTCAGTATCGACAGCCGTGCGATCACGCCCGGCCAATTGTTCGTGGCGCTGACCGGCCCGCGTTTTGATGGGCACGATTACCTCGATCAAGTAGCCGCCAAAGGGGCGGTTGGCGCGCTGGTTGAGCGCGAGGTCCCGTGCAGTTCGCTGCCGCAGTTGATCGTCACCGATACCCGCAAAGCCCTCGCGCAACTCGGCGCGCTGAACCGCAATGCCTTTATAGACAAGCCGGTCGCTGCGATCACCGGTTCCAGCGGCAAGACCACCGTGAAGGAAATGCTTGCGAGCATCCTGCGCACCCGTGGTCCTGTGCTGGCGACGCGGGGGAACCTGAACAACGAACTCGGCGTGCCGCTGACGCTGCTGGAGTTGGCGCCGGAATTCGAAGCCGCGGTCATTGAGCTGGGCGCATCCCGTGTGGGCGAGATCGCGTTTACCGTCAGCCTGACCAAGCCCCACGTCTCTGTCCTGACTAATGCCGGGACCGCTCATGTGGGCGAGTTTGGCGGTCCGGAAAAGATCGTTGAAGCCAAGGGTGAGATCATCGAAGGCCTGGACGCTCGCGGTACTGCGGTGCTGAACCTTGACGACAAGGCGTTCGATATCTGGGTGGCTCGCGCCGGCTCGCGCAAGGTGTTGAGCTTCGCGCTCAACAACAGCCGTGCTGACTTCTACGCCAGCGACCTGGGCATCGATGCGCGCGGTTGCCCGGCGTTTACGCTAAACACCCCGAACGGCTCCGCGCCGGTGCAATTGAACCTGCTCGGCACCCACAACGTTGCCAATGCATTGGCCGCGGCCGCTGCTGCCCACGCGCTGGATGTATCGCTGGCAGGCATCGTCACCGGGCTCGACAACGTACAGCCGGTCAAAGGCCGCACCGTCGCGCAACTCGCGCCGAGCGGCATGCGCGTCATTGATGACACTTACAACGCCAACCCCACTTCCGTCGCTGCCGCGACCGACATCCTCACCGGTTTCCCGGGCCGCAAGGTTCTGGTGCTGGGCGATATCGGCGAGCTGGGCGCCTGGGCGGAGCAGGGCCATCGCGATGTCGGCGAATACGCAGTCGGCAAAGTCGACGCCCTGTATGCCGTCGGTCCGTTGATGGCCCATGCGGTCAAGGCTTTCGGGCAGGATGCCCGCCATTTTGAAACTCAGGCCGAGCTGATCGAAGCCCTCGGCGCCGAGCACGATAAAAACACCACCATTTTGATTAAAGGTTCACGCAGCGCTGCGATGGAAAACGTCGTAGCGGCCTTATGCGGAACACGCCTGGAGAAACATTAATGCTGCTGCTGCTGGCCGAGTATCTGCAACAGTTCTACAAAGGCTTTGCGGTCTTTCAGTACCTGACCCTGCGCGGGATTCTTGGCGTGCTCACTGCATTGTCACTTTCCCTGTGCCTGGGCCCGTGGATGATCCGCGCCCTGCAGAGCAAGCAGATCGGTCAATCCGTGCGCAACGACGGACCTCAATCGCACCTGTCCAAGTCCGGCACGCCGACCATGGGTGGCGCGCTGATTCTGTCTGCAATTGGCATCGCCACGTTGTTGTGGGCCGACCTGAGCAACCGCTACGTGTGGGTCGTGCTGATCGTCACGTTGCTGTTTGGCGCCATCGGCTGGGTCGACGACTACCGCAAAGTGATCGAGAAGAACTCGCGAGGCCTGCCGAGCCGCTGGAAATACTTCTGGCAATCGGTGTTCGGCCTGGGCGCGGCGATCTTCCTTTATATGACTGCGCAATCGCCAGTGGAAACCACGCTGCTGGTGCCGATGCTCAAAGACTTCAGCATCCCGATGGGCATTGGTTTCATCGTGCTGACCTACTTCGTCATCGTCGGCTCCAGCAACGCCGTGAACCTGACCGATGGCCTCGACGGCTTGGCGATCATGCCAACCGTGATGGTCGGCGGCGCGCTGGGGATCTTCTGCTACCTGTCGGGTAACGTGAAGTTCGCGGAATACCTGCTGATCCCTTACGTGCCGGGCGCGGGCGAGCTGATTGTGTTCTGTGGCGCGCTGATCGGTGCGGGTCTGGGCTTCCTCTGGTTCAACACCTACCCGGCTCAGGTCTTTATGGGCGACGTCGGTGCACTGGCACTGGGCGCGGCATTAGGCACCATCGCGGTCATCGTCCGTCAGGAAATCGTCCTGTTCATCATGGGCGGCGTTTTCGTAATGGAAACCCTGTCAGTCGTCATTCAGGTCGCATCGTTTAAGTTGACCGGCCGCCGCGTTTTCCGCATGGCGCCCATCCATCACCACTTTGAACTCAAGGGCTGGCCCGAGCCGCGTGTGATCGTCCGTTTCTGGATCATCACCGTGATTCTGGTGTTGGTCGGCCTTGCCACGTTGAAACTGAGGTAGAACGAGTGTCACTGATCGCTTCTGACCACTTCCGCATCGTTGTCGGCCTCGGCAAGAGCGGCATGTCCCTGGTTCGCTTCCTGGCGAACCGGGGCGTGTCGTTTGCTGTCGCCGATACGCGGGAGCACCCGCCAGAACTCGCGACGTTGCGCCGTGATTACCCGCAGGTCGAAGTGCGCTGTGGTGCGCTGGACGTTGAATTCCTGTGCCGCGCCGATGAGCTGTATGTCAGCCCCGGTCTGGCGCTGGCCACCCCGGCCCTGCAGCAAGCGGCCATGCGCGGCGTGAAGCTGTCCGGCGACATCGAGCTGTTCGCTCGCAATGCCAAGGCGCCGATCGTGGCCATCAGCGGATCGAACGCGAAAAGCACGGTCACCACGCTGGTGGGCGACATGGCGGCGGCAGCGGGCAAGCGTGTTGCTGTGGGCGGCAATCTCGGCACGCCGGCGCTGGATCTGCTCAGCGATGACGTGGAGCTGTATGTAATGGAGCTGTCGAGCTTCCAGCTGGAAACCACCGATCAGCTCGGCGCTGAAGTGGCGACCGTGCTGAACATCAGCGAAGACCACATGGACCGCTACACCGGCCTGCCGGCTTATCACCTGGCCAAGCACCGGATTTTCCGTGGCGCGCGGCAGGTGGTGGTCAATCGTCAGGACGCGCTGACCCGCCCGCTGATCGGTGAAGGCGTACCGTGCTGGACCTTCGGTTTGAACAAGCCCGACAGAAACGGCTTTGGCTTGCGCGAGGAGAGCGGCGAGAAATATCTGGCCTTCCAGTTCGACAACCTGCTGCCGGTCCGCGAGCTGAAAATCCGTGGCGGCCACAATCAGGCCAACGCCCTTGCTGCGCTGGCGCTGGGTCATGCGGTGGGCCTGCCGTTCGACGCCATGCTTGCCAGCCTCAAGACATTTGCAGGTCTCGTTCATCGCTGCCAGTGGCTGCGTGCGCTCAACGGCGTGAATTACTACGACGACTCCAAAGCGACCAACGTCGGTGCTGCACTGGCAGCGATCGAAGGCCTTGGCGCCGACATCGACGGCAAGCTGGTGCTGATTGCCGGCGGCGATGGCAAGGGCGCGGATTTCACCCCGCTGAAAGCCCCGGTTGCCGCCCATTGCCGCGCCGTGGTCCTGCTGGGCCGCGATGCGGATTTGCTCGCCGCGACCTTCGGCGATTCGGTGCCTCTGGTACGCGTCACTACATTGGAAGAAGCCGTGCAACGTGCTGCTGATATCGCTCTGGAAGGGGACGCCGTATTGCTGTCGCCCGCCTGCGCAAGCCTGGACATGTTCAAGAATTTCGAAGAGCGCGGACAACTGTTCGCCCGGGCCGTGGGGGACTTGTCATGATTTTTGGCGTGATCAAGCCGTACCCGTCGCCGATCATCAGCGGCCGTGGCGTTGACGTCGATTTCCCGATGCTCGCCGGTTGCCTCGCGTTGCTGGGCCTGGGCCTGGTCATGATCACTTCCGCATCGTCGGAAGTGGCCGCCGTGCAGTCGGGCAACGCGCTGTACATGATGACCCGTCACCTGATCTATCTGGTGCTGGGCCTGATCGCCTGCGTCGCGACCATGATGGTGCCGGTCGCCACCTGGCAGCGTCTGGGCTGGCTGATGCTGATCGGCGCGTTCGGTCTGCTGATCGCGGTGATCGTGCCCGGCATCGGGCGCGAGGTGAACGGTTCGATGCGCTGGATCGGCTTCGGCATGTTCAACGTGCAGCCGTCGGAAATCGCCAAAGTCTTCGTGGTGATTTTCCTCGCCGGTTACCTGATTCGTCGCCAGCAGGAAGTGCGCGAGAGCTGGATGGGCTTCTTCAAGCCGTTCATCGTGCTGCTGCCGATGGCGGGTCTGCTGCTGATGGAGCCGGACTTCGGCGCCACGGTCGTGATGATGGGCGCAGCGGCGGCAATGTTGTTTCTCGGCGGCGTGGGCCTTTTCCGTTTCAGCCTGATGGTCGCGTTGGCGGTCGGTGCGGTGTTCGTGCTGGTTCAGGCTCAGCCGTACCGGATGGCGCGTCTGATTACCTTCACTGACCCGTGGTCCGATCAGTTCGGTTCCGGCTACCAGCTGACCCAGGCACTGATCGCCTTCGGGCGCGGTGAATGGTTCGGCGTCGGCCTGGGCAACAGCGTGCAGAAGCAGTTCTACCTGCCGGAAGCACACACTGACTTCGTGTTCTCGGTACTCGCCGAAGAGCTGGGCGTGGTGGGTTCGCTGGCCACGGTCGGGCTGTTTGTGTTCGTGAGTATCCGTGCGATGTACATCGGCATGTGGGCCGAGCGCGCCAAGCAGTTTTTCGCCGCGTACACCGCGTATGGCCTGGCCTTCCTGTGGATTGGTCAGTTCCTGATCAACATCGGCGTGAACGTCGGTTTGCTGCCGACCAAGGGCCTGACCCTGCCGTTCCTCAGCTACGGCGGCAGTTCGTTGATTATCTGCTGCGCCAGCCTGGGCCTGTTGCTGCGCATCGAGTGGGAATCGCGCAACAACATGGGCAGTGAAGAAGCCGAGTTCCAGGAAAGCGACTTTGCCGAGGAGCCGACCCATGGCCGCCGGTAACGTTTTGATCATGGCGGGCGGCACCGGTGGCCACGTGTTCCCGGCGCTGGCGTGCGCCCGTGAGTTCCAGGCCCGTGGTTACACCGTGCATTGGCTGGGGACGCCACGCGGCATCGAAAACGAGCTGGTCCCCGCGGCTGGTTTGAAGCTGCACTTGATCAACGTCACCGGTTTGCGTGGCAAGGGGCGCCTGTCGTTGCTCAAGGCGCCGTTCATGTTGCTCAAGGCGTTGTTGCAGGCGCGCAGGATCGTGGGCGAGTTGAAGCCGGTCTGCGTCGTCGGTTTCGGCGGTTATGTGACAGGCCCTGGTGGTCTGGCGGCGAAGCTCGCCGGTGTGCCGCTGATCATCCATGAGCAGAACGCTGTCGCGGGGACGGCCAATCGCAGCCTGGCGTCCTTCGCGGCGCGGGTGTGTGAAGCGTTCCCGCAGACCTTCGCCGCATCGGCCAAGCGTCGCACCACCGGTAACCCGGTGCGCGCCGAGCTGTTTTTCGAAACACCGCGCCAGACCCTGATCGGCCGCCGGCCGCGTTTGCTGGTGCTGGGTGGAAGCCTGGGCGCCGAGCCGCTGAACAAATTGCTGCCGGAAGCCCTGGCGCAAGTGCCTGCCGACATCCGCCCTGAAGTGTTTCACCAGGCCGGCAAGCATCACGATGAAGTGACCGCCGAGCGGTACCGCGCCGCCGGTGTCGAGGCGCAGGTCGCCCCGTTCATCAAAGACATGGCCCAGGCCTATGGCTGGGCGGATCTGGTGGTCTGCCGCGCAGGTGCGTTGACCGTCAGTGAACTGGCTGCTGCCGGGCTGCCGTCGTTGCTGGTGCCTTTGCCCCACGCGATCGACGATCACCAGTCGCGCAACGCCGAATATCTGGCTCGCGAGGGCGCTGCCTTCGTCATGCCGCAAGCGACAACTGGCGCCGCCGAAATGGCCGCTCGCCTGAAAGAGGTTTTGATGCAACCCGAACAATTGAACCGCATGGCCGTCACCGCTCGCCAACTGGCCAAGCCTGATGCCACCAACACCGTCGTCGACATCTGCCTGGAGGTGGCCCATGGTTGAGAATCAACGCGCCATGCCACAGCCGGAAATGCGCCGCATCCGTCGTATCCACTTCGTGGGCATTGGCGGCGTGGGCATGTGCGGGATCGCCGAAGTGTTGCTGAACCTGGGCTATGACGTGTCCGGTTCCGACCTCAAGGCTTCGCCGGTGACCGAGCGTCTCGAATCGTTTGGCGCGCAGATCTTCATCGGCCATCGCGCAGAAAACGCTTCGACGGCGGACGTGCTGGTGGTGTCCAGCGCAGTGAACACCTCCAACCCGGAAGTGGCCACTGCCCTTGAGCGTCGCATTCCCGTGGTGCCACGGGCCGAAATGCTGGCCGAACTGATGCGCTATCGCCACGGCATTGCGGTCGCCGGTACCCACGGCAAAACCACGACCACCAGCCTGATCGCTTCGGTGTTCGCGGCCGGTGGCCTTGATCCGACCTTCGTGATCGGCGGGCGTCTGAACGCTGCCGGCACCAACGCCCAGCTCGGCACTAGCCGTTACCTGATCGCCGAAGCCGACGAAAGCGACGCGAGCTTCCTGCACCTGCAGCCGCTGGTGGCCGTGGTCACCAACATCGACGCCGACCACATGGCGACCTACGAAGGCGACTTCAACAAGCTGAAGAAGACCTTCGTCGAATTCCTGCACAACCTGCCGTTCTACGGTCTGGCCGTGGTTTGCATCGACGATCCGGTGGTGCGCGACATCCTGCCTTCGGTCAAGCGTCCAATCATGACCTACGGCTTCGATGACGCCGCCGACGTGCGCGCGATCAATGTACGTCAGGACGGCATGCACACACACTTCACCGTGCTGCGTCGTGACCGCGAGCCGCTGGACGTGTCGGTCAACATGCCGGGCAAGCACAACGTGCTGAATTCGCTGGCGACCATCGCCATCGCCACTGACGAGGGCGTCTCTGACGAAGCCATCATTCAGGGGCTGTCGGGTTTCCAGGGTGTCGGTCGTCGTTTCCAAGTCTATGGCGAGCTGCCGGTGGAAGGCGGCAACGTGATGCTGGTCGACGACTACGGTCATCACCCGCGCGAAGTGGCTGCCGTGATTAATGCCGTGCGCGGTGGCTGGCCGGACCGTCGTCTGGTCATGGTCTACCAGCCGCACCGCTACAGCCGCACCCGCGATCTGTACGACGATTTCGTGCAGGTGCTCAACGAGGCCAACGTGCTGCTGCTGATGGAAGTCTATCCCGCCGGTGAAGAGCCGATTCCGGGCGCGGACAGCCGTCAGTTGGCCCACAGCATTCGTCAGCGCGGTCAGCTTGATCCGATCTACATCGAGCGTGGCGTCGAACTGGCCCCGCTGGTCAAACCGCTGCTGCGCGCCGGCGACATTCTGCTGTGCCAGGGCGCCGGCGACATCGGCGGGCTCGCACCGCAATTGCTGAAAAGCCCGCTGTTCACCGGCGCCATCGTGGCCTCAACCGAAGGTAAGCTGAAATGACAGCCGCCCTGCAGTCCGCCCTGTTCTCGACGCTGGAGCCGAAACGCTTCGGGCGCGTCGCCGTGCTGTTTGGCGGCAAGAGCGCGGAGCGGGAGGTTTCCCTGAAATCCGGCGGCGCGGTGCTTGAAGCCCTGCAAAGCGCAGGCGTCGATGCGTTCGGTATCGACGTGGGCGAGGATTTCCTGCAGCGGCTGGTCAGCGAAACAATCGATCGCGCGTTCATTGTGCTGCACGGTCGCGGCGGCGAAGACGGCACCATGCAGGGTCTGCTGGAATGCCTGGAAATCCCTTACACCGGCAGCGGCGTACTCGCGTCGGCGCTGGCGATGGACAAGCTGCGCACCAAGCAGGTCTGGCAGAGTCTCGGCTTGCCGACACCCCGTCACGCCGTGCTGAGCAGCGAGGCGGATTGTATTTCTGCGGCGACGGAACTGGGCTTTCCTTTAATCGTCAAACCCGCCCATGAAGGTTCCAGTATCGGTATGGCCAAGGTGACCGGCGTCGACGAATTGATCGCTGCCTGGAATACCGCCAGTACCTACGATTCGCAAGTGTTGGTTGAACAATGGATTGAAGGTCCGGAGTTCACCATCGCCTCTCTGCGTGGGCAGGTATTGCCTCCCATCGGTCTGGGTACTCCCCACAGTTTTTACGACTACGACGCCAAATACCTCGCTTCCGATACCCAGTACCGGATTCCGTGCGGCCTCGATGCAGCCAAAGAAGATGAACTCAAGGCACTCACGGCTCGGGCCTGTGAAGCGGTCGGCATTGCCGGCTGGGCGCGCACCGATGTCATGCAGGACGCTAACGGCAAATTCTGGTTGCTGGAAGTGAACACCGTTCCCGGCATGACCGATCACAGTCTTGTGCCCATGGCCGCACGTGCTGCCGGGCTCGATTTCCAACAGTTGGTGTTGGCGATTCTGGCCGACAGTGTCCAGGTGCGAGGGTAAATCATGCACGGCGCACAGGTTCGTCATCAGCAATCCGCTACCGGCCGCAACAAGCCGGTACCGCGTGGTGCCAGCCGCATGGTTGCCAAGGAGCCCATGTCGTCGCGCATGTCGCGACCGAACTTCGGTTTCCTGCGCAGCCTGATGTGGCCAGTGCTGCTGGTGGTGTTTGGCTTCGGTACGTACGAAGCCGCCCAACGCCTGCTGCCTTACGCCGACCGGCCGATCTCGCGGATCAACGTGCAGGGCGACCTGAGCTACATCAGTCAGCAGGCCGTGCAGCAGCGGATTGCGCCGTTCGTGGCGACCAGCTTCTTCAACATCGACTTGGCCGGCATGCGCACCGAGCTTGAGCAAATGCCGTGGATTGCCCACGCCGAGGTCCGCCGCGTCTGGCCGGATCAGGTGGTGATCCGTCTGGAAGAGCAATTACCGGTTGCACGCTGGGGCGATCAATCCCTGCTGAACAACCAGGGTCAGGCATTCACTCCGCGTGAACTGGCCAACTACGAACACCTTCCGCAGTTGTTCGGGCCTCAACGGGCTCAACAGCAGGTGATGCAGCAGTACCAGGTGCTGAGCCAGATGTTGCGCCCGTTGGGGTTCTCCATCGCTCGCCTGGAACTGCGCGAGCGAGGCAGCTGGTTTCTGACCACCGGCGCAGGCAATGCAGGCCCTGGCCTGGAACTGCTGCTGGGACGAGGCAACCTGCTTGAAAAGATGCGCCGCTTTATCGCCATCTACGACAAGACACTGAAAGACCAGATCACGAACATTGCGCGAGTCGACCTTCGTTACAACAACGGCCTGGCCGTTGGTTGGCGCGAGCAGGCAGCAGCGCCAACGACGGACAAACCCGCCGTCGCGAAGAATTGATAAGAGGCAGGACCCATGGCAAACGTGCAAAGCGGCAAAATGATCGTCGGATTGGATATCGGCACCTCCAAGGTGGTGGCGCTGGTAGGCGAAGTCGCGGCTGATGGCACGCTGGAAATCGTCGGTATCGGCACTCACCCGTCCCGCGGTCTGAAGAAAGGCGTGGTGGTGAATATCGAATCCACCGTGCAATCGATCCAGCGCGCCGTAGAAGAAGCGCAGCTGATGGCCGGTTGCCGGATTCACTCGGCCTTCGTCGGCGTGGCGGGCAACCACATCCGCAGCCTGAACTCCCACGGCATCGTGGCTATTCGCGACCGCGAAGTGAGCTCGGCCGACCTTGAACGCGTGCTCGACGCTGCCCAGGCCGTGGCGATCCCGGCTGACCAGCGCGTGCTGCACACCTTGCCGCAAGACTACGTCATCGATAACCAGGAAGGCGTTCGCGAGCCACTGGGCATGTCGGGCGTGCGTCTGGAAGCCAAGGTTCATGTGGTGACCTGCGCGGTGAACGCGGCGCAGAACATCGAAAAATGCGTGCGCCGCTGCGGCCTGGAAGTCGACGACATCATCCTTGAGCAACTGGCCTCGGCTTACTCGGTGCTGACCGACGACGAGAAAGAACTGGGCGTGTGCCTGGTGGACATTGGCGGCGGCACCACCGACATCGCGATCTTCACCGAAGGCGCGATCCGCCACACCGCCGTGATCCCCATTGCTGGCGACCAGGTCACCAACGACATCGCGATGGCGTTGCGTACACCGACCCAGTACGCCGAAGAAATCAAGATCCGTTACGCCTGCGCCCTGGCCAAACTGGCCGGTGCCGGCGAAACCATCAAAGTGCCAAGCGTCGGCGACCGTCCGCCCCGTGAACTGTCCCGTCAGGCTCTCGCCGAAGTGGTCGAGCCGCGCTATGACGAGCTGTTTACCCTGATTCAGGCAGAACTGCGTCGCAGCGGCTACGAAGACCTGATCCCGGCCGGCATCGTGCTGACCGGGGGCACCTCGAAAATGGAAGGCGCGGTCGAACTGGCCGAAGAAATCTTCCACATGCCGGTCCGCCTCGGCGTGCCGCACAGCGTCAAAGGGCTCGCGGACGTTGTTCGCAACCCGATCTACTCAACCGGCGTCGGCCTGTTGCTGTACGGACTGCAAAAGCAGTCTGACGGCATCTCGCTGTCCGGCCTGTCCGGCTCCGGTAGCAGTTATAGCGATGAACCGAAGGCCCCAGTGTTAGAGCGTCTGAAGCGCTGGGTTCAGGGGAATTTCTAAGATTCAAAAAGCGGTAGGCAGGCAACAGGCGACATAAAACTAGAGAACTGAAGGAGAGGGAACATGTTCGAGCTCGTAGACAACATCCCACAAAGCCCGGTAATTAAAGTTATCGGCGTTGGTGGTGGCGGCGGCAACGCAGTCAATCACATGGTCAAGAGCAACATCGAAGGCGTCGAGTTCATCTGCGCCAACACCGATGCTCAGGCACTGAAAAACATTGGCGCACGTACCATTCTGCAATTGGGTACCGGCGTGACCAAAGGCCTGGGCGCAGGTGCGAACCCTGAAGTTGGCCGTCAGGCTGCACTGGAAGACCGCGAGCGTATCGCTGAAGTGCTGCAAGGCACCAACATGGTCTTCATCACCACTGGCATGGGCGGCGGTACCGGTACCGGTGCGGCTCCGATCATTGCCGAAGTGGCCAAGGAAATGGGCATTCTGACTGTTGCGGTCGTGACTCGTCCGTTCCCGTTCGAAGGCCGCAAGCGCATGCAGATCGCCGATGAAGGCATCCGCGCGCTGTCCGAAAGCGTCGACTCGCTGATCACCATTCCCAACGAGAAACTGCTGACCATCCTCGGTAAAGACGCCAGCCTGCTGTCGGCTTTCGCCAAGGCTGACGATGTACTGGCCGGTGCCGTTCGCGGTATCTCCGACATCATCAAGCGTCCGGGCATGATCAACGTCGACTTCGCTGACGTACGCACCGTGATGTCCGAAATGGGCATGGCGATGATGGGCACTGGCTGCGCCAGCGGTCCGAACCGTGCGCGTGAAGCCACCGAAGCTGCTATCCGCAATCCGTTGCTGGAAGACGTGAACCTGCAAGGTGCTCGCGGCATTCTGGTCAACATCACTGCCGGTCCTGATCTGTCTCTGGGTGAGTACTCCGACGTGGGTAGCATCATCGAAGCGTTCGCCTCCGAGCACGCGATGGTCAAGGTCGGTACCGTTATCGATCCGGACATGCGCGACGAGCTGCACGTGACTGTGGTTGCCACCGGCCTGGGTGCAAAAATCGAGAAGCCTGTGAAGGTCATCGATAACACCATGCAGACCGCTCAAGCCGCCCCTGCGCAGCAACACGCCGCACGCCAAGAGCTGCCTTCGGTCAACTACCGCGATCTGGACCGTCCAACCGTGATGCGCAATCAGGCACACGCGGGCGCAACAGCCGCAGCGAAGATGAACCCGCAAGATGATCTGGATTACCTGGACATTCCAGCGTTCCTGCGTCGTCAGGCTGATTAATGGGTTCTATCAGGGGTATAAGGGTGATTGGTGTTCAGCAAAGGCGGGGTCTGCTATCATCGCCAGCCTTTGTTGATACTAATTCGCGATACGCGCTGAAGCGGCCAATGCCATGATTAAACAACGCACCCTGAAAAATATTATCCGTGCCACAGGTATCGGCCTGCACTCTGGGGAGAAGGTTTACCTGACCCTCAAACCAGCGCCTGTGAACGCTGGCATTGTGTTTTTCCGTACCGACCTTGAGCCGGTGGTCCAGATCAACGCTCACGCGTTGAATGTGGGTGACACCACGCTTTCCACGACGCTGTTCAATGGCGACGTGAAGGTCGATACGGTCGAGCACTTGCTGTCGGCCATGGCCGGCCTTGGCATCGATAACGCCTACGTTGAGCTTTCTGCCTCCGAAGTTCCAATCATGGATGGCAGCGCAGGTCCCTTCGTATTCCTGATTCAATCGGCTGGCCTGGAAGAACAGGACGCACCGAAGAAATTCATCCGCATACTTAAAGAAGTGTGCGTAGAAGAAGACGGCAAGTCCGCCAAGTTCTTACCGTTTGAAGGGTTCAAAGTGGGGTTCGAGATCGATTTCGATCACCCTTATCTGAAGAATCGCACTCAAACCGCTTGCGTGGATTTTTCCAGCACTTCGTTTGTTAAAGAAGTAAGCCGTGCGCGGACATTCGGTTTCATGAAAGACATCGAGTATCTGCGTAAGCACAACCTGGCTCTGGGCGGCAGCGTTGAAAACGCGATCGTCGTGGACAAGGACGGCGTGTTGAACGAAGACGGTCTTCGTTATGAAGACGAGTTCGTGAAGCACAAGATTCTGGATGCCATTGGTGACCTGTATCTGTTGGGCAACAGTCTGATCGGCGAGTATCAGGGCTTCAAGTCGGGACACGGTCTGAACAATCGTTTGCTGCGTGCGTTGATCGCTCAGGAAGACGCTTGGGAAGTTGTGACCTTCGAAGATGCCAGCACCGCACCGATCTCTTACATGCGCCCCGTTGCGGCGGTGTAACAGTCTCTTCTTCCTAGTTTTGATGTTTTCAGGCCACCTTCGGGTGGCCTTTTTTATGGATTGTCGATTGGATAGCGTGCATATCCGTTTTTTGTGTGTACTGGAATTATGGTTCCGCCCTTACGGCGGGTCACTTTTGGCAAGAGCGCCCGGATTGCCGGCCCAGCCAAAAGTAACCAAAAACGCTTTGCTCCTGGTTTGGCCCGACTTCGTCGGGTTCCTTCACTCCGGTCCCGCTCCGTGGGCCCGCGCCGAACGGGCATCCATGCCCTGACGGCGCTCTCGCCGCATCCATGCGGCTCGGCCCCCTACGCGAGACCTGCGTTCAGCCTGCACCCAAGTCGCGTTTTGCGGTGAATGAACCTCTTGCGTATGAAGATCAAGATCAAAAGCAGATCAAAGGCAGAAGCACATCAAAAGCTTCCCGGCTGAGGCCGGTGCTACGGGGGGGGGCGCCGCCGGCCCAACTGGCTGCACGCGGCGTTATTGTAGGACCGGCTTTAGCCGGGAAGAGGCCTTGGCGGGCGCTGGCATTCTCGGACTTGCCAACACCACTGATGCTGGTCGTGCCCACGCTCCGCGTGGGTATGCATCCCTTGGGGCTCCGCGTCCGGTCTCTAGCTGAATGCTGCGAATCGGAGGGGAGGGGTGGGCAGTATCATGATTTCTCAGCCTCTTTCGTCACGGCATGCGCGGCCAGCCGCTCAAGCGCAGCACGCAGTTTCGGGTCGGTGATGCCTTCCGCTGTGGCGGTGATGGTTTCGGCTGCGGACACCGAAAGGTCTCGCAAATGTCCCACCTCTCTCCGGTGGGTTCTCGCGGGCTGTACCTTCAGTTGCAGCCGGGTGAGGTTGGCGAATTCCTTGAACGCGACCAGTTGCCGTTGCAACCGCTTCTGTTGATAGCGCAGTCGAGTAGCCCAATGGCCGTCGGTGACGATGAGCAGCAGTGTGCCTTCGCGCCATGACGCGACGTGGCAGTGCTCGCGCGCTGCGGGTTGCAGCTGGCTTTCCAGCAGACGCTGCAAGTGCGCGAGGCGTTGGGCGTGGCTGAAGATGGCTTTGAGCGGCCGGGCTTCGCGCAGGAGAACAGCCGGTGCGCGCGCCGGTAGGGGACGAAATGCCATGATAGGGTTGCCTTGTGTTGCCAGGGCGGGATCTTAGCAGAATCGGCTGAAGCACCCTCAGGTCAGGCGTTTCGGCTGCAAATGCGCTACGCGATCATGAAAAAACATTAATAAAACTTCTGGCCTTCATGGGTTGAAGTCACGGGAAATGACCCTATTGTACTTCTGCCCCGTAACATTGCTGTGCCAGCATCGTGGAATAACGCCACTTTCCTCACCACCATTTCCGGGTAGAATGCTCGTTCGCATGCGGCCATCAGGGCTGCTCGGGCGACTCACGGGGCCGCCCTCCATCCCTATGTGTGGAAGATCCTTTCGATATGTTTGCACCTTTGTTAAAAAAACTTTTCGGAAGCAAAAACGAGCGCGAAGTGAAGCGCATGCTCAAGACGGTCCAGGTCGTCAACAGCTTCGAAGAGCAAATGGTCGCCCTCTCGGACGAACAGCTGCGCGCCAAGACCGATGAGTTAAAGGCCCGCATAGCCAAAGGTGAGACCCTCGACCAGCTCTTGCCCGAAGCCTTCGCGGTCTGCCGCGAGGCGGGTAAACGCATCATGGGCATGCGTCACTTCGACGTACAGCTGATCGGCGGCATGACACTGCACGAAGGCATGATCGCCGAGATGCGTACCGGTGAGGGTAAAACCCTCGTCGCGACCCTCGCGGTTTACCTCAACGCACTGTCCGGGAAGGGCGTGCACGTGGTCACGGTGAACGACTACCTGGCACGTCGTGACGCCAACTGGATGCGCCCGCTGTATGAATTCCTCGGTCTGACCGTAGGCGTGGTCACGCCTTTCCAGCCGCCGGAAGAGAAGCGCGCCGCCTACGCCTCCGACATCACCTACGGCACCAACAACGAATTCGGTTTCGACTATCTGCGCGACAACATGGCATTCAGCCTGGAAGACAAATTCCAGCGTGAACTGAATTTCGCCGTGATCGACGAAGTGGACTCGATCCTCATCGACGAAGCCCGTACGCCGCTGATCATCTCCGGCCAGGCCGAAGACAGCTCCAAGCTCTACACCGAGATCAACAAGCTGATCCCCAAGCTCGAGCAGCACATCGAGGAAGTGGAAGGCCAGGTCACCCAACAGGGTCACTACTCCATCGACGAGAAGTCCCGTCAGGTGGAGCTGAACGAGTCCGGTCACCAGTTCATCGAAGAGATGCTCACCGAAGTCGGCTTGCTGGCTGAAGGCGAGAGCCTGTACTCCGCGCACAACCTCGGTCTGCTGACCCACGTCTATGCCGGTTTGCGTGCCCATAAGCTGTTCCATCGCAACGTCGAATACATCGTTCAGGACGGCCAGATCCTGCTGGTTGACGAACATACCGGCCGTACCATGCCGGGTCGTCGTCTGTCCGAAGGCCTGCACCAGGCCATCGAAGCGAAGGAAGGCCTGAACATCCAGGCCGAGAGCCAGACCCTGGCCTCGACCACCTTCCAGAACTACTTCCGTCTCTACAACAAGCTGTCCGGCATGACCGGTACGGCGGACACCGAAGCGTTCGAATTCCACCAGATCTACGCCCTGGCGGTGATGGTCATCCCGCCGAACAAGCCGTTGGCGCGTAAAGACTTCAACGACCTCGTCTACCTGACCGCCGAAGAGAAGTACGCGGCGATCATCACCGACATCAAGGCCTGTCTGGCCGAGCAGCGTCCGGTGCTGGTGGGTACGGCGACGATCGAAACCTCGGAGCACATGTCCCGCCTGCTGGTGCAGGAAGGCATCGAACACAAGGTTCTGAACGCCAAGTTCCACGAAAAAGAAGCTGAAATCATTGCCCAGGCCGGTCGTCCGGGTGCGCTGACCATCGCCACCAACATGGCCGGTCGCGGTACCGACATTTTGCTGGGCGGCAACTGGGAAGTTGAAGTCGCCAGCCTTGAAGACCCGACGCCAGAGCAGATCGCGCAGATCAAGGCCGACTGGCAGAAGCGCCATCAGCAGGTGATCGAAGCGGGCGGTCTGCACGTTATTGCGTCCGAGCGTCACGAATCCCGCCGTATCGACAACCAGCTGCGTGGTCGTGCCGGTCGTCAGGGTGACACGGGTTCGAGCCGTTTCTACCTGTCGCTGGAAGACAGCCTGATGCGCATCTTCGCCTCTGACCGGGTGAAGAACTTCATGAAGGCGCTGGGCATGCAGTCCGGCGAAGCGATCGAGCACCGCATGGTGACCAACGCGATCGAAAAAGCGCAGCGCAAGGTCGAAGGCCGCAACTTCGACATCCGCAAGCAACTGCTCGAGTTCGACGACGTGTCCAACGAACAGCGGAAAGTGATCTACCACATGCGTAACAGCCTGCTGGCTGCGACCAACATTGGTGACACCATTGCCGAGTTCCGCGAAGAAGTTCTTGATGCCACCATCTCCGCGCACATTCCGCCGCAGTCGTTGCCTGAGCAGTGGAACGTGGCCGGTCTGGAAGCCGCGCTGAACAGCGATTTCGGCGTGAAGCTGCCGATCCAGCAGTGGCTCGACGAAGACGATCACCTGAACGAAGACACCCTGCGTCCGAAGTTGATGGAGGCCATTCTGGCGGCCTACAACGAGAAAGAAGACCAGGCCAGTGCCGAGGCGCTGCGCACGTTCGAGAAGCAGATTCTCCTGCGCGTACTGGACGACCTGTGGAAAGATCACCTGTCGACCATGGACCACCTGCGTCACGGCATTCACCTGCGCGGTTACGCTCAGAAGAACCCGAAGCAGGAATACAAGCGCGAGTCGTTTGCCCTGTTCCAGGAGCTGCTCGATTCGATCAAGCGCGACGCCATCCGTGTGCTGTCCCACGTTCAGGTTCGCCGCGAAGATCCGGCCGAGGAAGAGGCGCGTCTGCGTCGGGAAGCCGAGGAGCTGGCCCAGCGCATGCAGTTCCAGCACGCCGAAGCACCAGGCCTGGAGCAGCCGGACCTGCTCGCTGAAGACGGTGAAGACGTCGCGGTAGCCGCTGCGGCCGCACTGTCGCCGGTTCGTAACGACCAGAAGCTGGGTCGCAACGAATTGTGCTGGTGTGGTTCGGGCAAGAAATTCAAGCACTGTCACGGTCAGATCAGCTGAATCGCCGACCGCGACAGGCTGTAGCTGAACTGTAAAATCTCGCCGCGACCGGCTCTGCCGTCGCGGCGTTTTTCAATCAATCGAGCCGTGTCGGCAAGGCCGCGCGGTGTGACTGTCTTTCAAGGAGCGCACTTCATGGCTGTTGGTCTTGGTCCTTTGCCGACGCTGCACCCGGTTCCCGGTTTTGAACTTGGCATCGCTTCCGCCGGCATCAAGCGCCCGGGGCGCAAAGATGTCGTGGTCATGCGCTGCGCCGAAGGCTCCAGCGTCGCGGGTGTGTTTACGCTGAACGCCTTTTGCGCGGCGCCGGTCATCGTCGCCAAACAGCGCGTGCAGGGCACCGTGCGTTATTTGCTGACCAACACCGGCAATGCCAACGCGGGCACGGGTGAACCTGGGCTGGCGGCTGCCGAGCGGACCTGCGCGAAGCTGGCCGAGATCACCGGCGTGGATGCCAGCGCCGTGCTGCCGTTTTCCACGGGCGTGATCGGCGAGCCATTGCCTGTCGAGAAGATCGAAGGCGCGCTGCAGGCGGCGCTGGATGATTTGTCCGTCGACAACTGGGCTGCGGCGGCCACCGGCATCATGACCACCGACACGCTGCCGAAGGGCGCGAGCCGTCAGTTCGTGCTTGATGGCGTGACAGTCACCGTGACCGGCATCAGCAAAGGCGCGGGCATGATTCGTCCGAACATGGCGACCATGCTCGGTTACATCGCCACCGACGCCAAGGTGGCGCCGGGCGTGCTGCAGGACCTGATTCGCGACGGCGCCAACAAGTCGTTCAACCGCATCACCATCGATGGCGATACATCGACCAATGACTGCTGCATGCTGATCGCCACCGGCCAGGCCGATTTGCCTGCAGTGACCGAGGCCAAGGGTCCGCTGTTCGAAGCGTTGAAAAAGGCCGTATTCGAGGTGTGCATGGACGTCGCGCAAGCTATCGTCCGTGACGGCGAGGGCGCCACCAAGTTCGTGACCGTTGAGGTGAACGGCGGCGGCAATCATCAGGAATGCCTGGACGTGGGTTACACCGTCGCGCATTCGCCGCTGATCAAAACCGCGCTGTTTGCATCAGACCCGAACTGGGGCCGAATCCTGGCGGCCGTGGGTCGCGCAGGCGTGCCGAACCTCGACGTCAGCAAAATCGACGTGTTTCTGGGTGACGTCTGCATCGCCAGCAAAGGCGCTCGGGCCAGCACCTACACTGAGGAGCAAGGCTCGCTGGTGATGGCGCAGGAAGAAATCACCATCCGCATCGAGCTGGGCCGTGGCGACTGCAGCGAAACCATCTGGACCACCGATCTGTCGCACGAGTACGTGAAGATCAACGCGGAATACCGTACCTGAGTCACGAGCGAGTCCACCGGTTTCAACGGAGCCAAGACATGAGCCTGCACCTGATCATCGGCGACAAACGTTATTCCTCATGGTCGCTGCGCCCGTGGCTGGCGCTTGTGCTGACCGGTGAGGCGTTCACCGATCAGGTGATTCGCCTGAATCAGGCTGACACCACGCGCTTGATTCTCGAGCATTCGCCGACCGGTAAAGTCCCTGCGCTGAAGTGCGAGCACGGCACCATCGTTGATTCGCTGGCGATCTGTGAGTACCTGGCGGAGCGCTTTCCAAAGGCAGGATTGTGGCCGGCGGACGTTGCCGCCCGCGCTCAGGCTCGGTCGGCGTGCGCGCAGATGCACAGCGGCTTCGTCGGTCTGCGCTCGCGTTTGCCGATGGATTTGCGTCAGGACGAGGCGCTGGAAGTCATCGCGGTCGAAGCTCAGGCCGATATCGACCGCATGATTGCGCTGTGGCGTGAATGCCGCGCGGTGTCGGGTGTGAAGGAGGGCTTCCTGTTCGGCACGCCGGGCATCGTCGATGCGTTCTTCGCACCGGTCGCCGTGCGATTTCGCACCTATCGCGTCGCGCTGCCAGCGGACGCGGCCGCCTACGTCGAAACGATTTATCAGTGGCCTGCGTTCAAGCGCTGGCAGCAGGCGGGTCTGGAGGAAGGTTGAACGTGAAACGCATCCATGTGGCCGCGGCGGTTATTCGTGGCACCGACGGCAAGATCCTCATCGCCCGACGCGCCGACAAGCAGCATCAGGGCGGCTTGTGGGAGTTTCCCGGCGGCAAGGTTGAACCGGCTGAATCGGTCGAGGCCGCGCTGTCCCGCGAGCTGCACGAAGAGCTCGGCATCATCGTTACTGCGGCGCGTCCGCTGATCAAGATCAAGCACGACTACCCGGACAAACAGGTGTTGCTGGACGTCTGGGAAGTCTCGTCGTTCACCGGCGAACCCCACGGTGTTGAAGGCCAACCCCTGGCGTGGGTATCGCAACGGGAACTGGCCGAGTATGAATTTCCGGCGGCGAATCGGCCGATTGTGGCCGCTGCGCGTTTGCCGGGTGAGTACCTGATCACCCCGGACGATCTGGATACCCCAGAGCTGCTGCGCGGTATACGCACGGCGGTGCCTGGCGGCATCAAGCTGGTTCAGCTTCGCGCGCCGAACATGTACGACCCGAAATACCGTGACGTCGCGGTTGACGCGGTCGGGCTGTGCGCGGGCAAGGCGCAGTTGATGCTCAAGGGGCCGCGGGAATGGCTAGGCGACTTTCCGGCGGCGGGCTGGCACCTGACCAGCGAACAGCTGCGTAAATACGCCAGCAAGGGCCGTCCGTTTCCTGAAGATCGCTGGCTGGCAGCCTCATGTCACGACGCTGAAGAGTTGAGCCTGGCCGAGCAGATGGGCGTGGATTTCGTCACCCTCTCGCCCGTGCTGCCAACGCAGAGCCATCCGGACGCCCAGCCGCTGGGTTGGGAAAAGGCCCGCACGTTGATCGAGGGCTTCAGCAAGCCGGTTTATCTGCTGGGCGGGGTAGGGCCGACGGACCGTCAGCACGCGTGGGAATGTGGCGCGCAGGGTGTGGCCGGAATCAGAGCGTTTTGGCCGCAAGGCTAATCAATACCTACATCGTTATAAGAGCCTGCAAGCTGTCTCTCATCGCACAGAGAGACGCCACAGATGCACCTGCTGACGAAGGAGTTGTGGGAGCGAGCTTGCTCGCGAAGAGTCCTGTACATCTACTAGATATCTAGTGGCTGAAATGCAGTCTTCGCGAGCAAGCTCACTCCCACAGGTTTTGCATTTGCCAGCTGATTAGCGGTGTATCAGCACATCATCACCGCAGCGCAGTCCTGCTTACTCCCTAGCCAATCACTGCGGCTTCTTCGCAGGCTCCCACAAAATCTCCGCCACGCCCTCACGCCGGGCAATGATCCGCGCCGCAACAAACAGCAGATCCGACAGCCGATTGATGTACGCCAGACCAACCCCGGCCAGTGGCTCGATCGCGTTCAGGTGCTGACAACGCCGCTCCGCCGTACGCGCCAGGCTTCGGCACACATGGGCCTGGGCGATCAACGTCGAACCGCCCGGCAGGATGAAATTCTCCAGCGGCCCCAGCTCTTCATTCCAGTGATCGATCGCCGCTTCCAGGCGCTCGATCTCTGCCGCATTCAGCGCCTTGTATTCCGGCATCGCCAGCTCGCCGCCCAGGTCGAACAACCGATGCTGACAGGGCGCCAATACGTCGATGACTTCCTGCAGCGCCGGATGACTCGCGACTGCTGCCGTAAGGCCGGCCAGCAATACGCCCACCTGACTGTTCAGCGAATCAACTTCCCCAATGGCCTCGACCCGCGGGTGATCCTTCGGCACTCGGCGACCATCGCCCAAACCCGTTTCGCCGGTGTCACCCGTGCGCGTGTAAATTTTCGACAAGCGAAATCCCATGGCTCTACTCCCGGTCGTTCTGACCAATGACCTGTGGTGCAGGCATATCTATCGAATTGTCCACCAGCGGCAGACGCAAGGTGAAACAGGTGCCTTGGCCGAGGGTGGAATGCACCTCCATCTGGCCCTTGTGATTGTTGGTGATGATGAAATACGACACCGACAGCCCGAGGCCCGTGCCCTGGCCGATTTCCTTGGTGGTGAAAAACGGCTCGAAGGTGCGCTTGCGTACGCTTTCCGGCATGCCGATGCCATTGTCTTCTACCTGAATTTCAGCCCAGGGCGGGTTCAGGCGCGTGCGCAAAATAATGCGCCCCGGCTCACTGGCATTCTCACGCTGATGGATGGCCTGAGCGGCATTCTTCAGCAGATTGAGCAGCACCTGCTCCAGCTCGTTGGCCGTCGCAGGCACCGGGCCCAGATCAGGATCGAACTGGCGAATGATGTTCTGGCCCTTGAAGTCAAAACCGATGGTCAGGTCAAAGTCGTTGCTGGCGATCTCCACCGCTTGATCAATCAGTGCCGGCAGATCACACGGCGCCAACTGACGGTTGCTGCGGCGGCTGAAGCTGAGCATGTGGCTGACGATCTTTGCCGCCCGCGCTCCGGCTGACTGGATGCCGTCCAGCAACTGCGGCACTTCGCGCGCGATCAGGTATCGATTCACCGCCGCCAGCTCGATGCCTTCCTGCTGGGCCTGCTCGAGATTCTTTGGCAAATCGGGCGACAGCCGACGGCGGATGTTCTGCACGTTGTGCATGATTGCCCCGAGGGGGTTGTTGATTTCATGGGCCATGCCGGCGGCGAGCCCACCCACCGAGAGCATTTTCTCCGACTGCACCATCATTTCCTCCAGCGACAGGCGCTGGGTGATGTCATCGATGCGGATCACCGCGCCACGGCCGGCATCGCCGGTCAGGGGATAGAAGGTGAGGGCGTAATGGCGCGACTCTTCGCCTTTGACCCAAGTCACGCGCTCGATTTTGGTGACGGTGTGGCGTTCGACGGTCTGTTTGATCTGCGGCAAAAACGCGCGCATCGGCGGGAACGCCGAGTAAATCGGCTGGTTCAGCGCTTCGTCCAGTGGCGTACCGGACAGGGCGCCGGCCTCCTGATTCCACTGGGTAACGTACAACTGCTCGTCCAGGGCGATCAGCGCCGACGGCATGGAGTCGATGATGCTGTTGAGGTAGTTCTGAAAGCCCGTAAGCTTCTTCTCGATCTTGCTGCGCACCTGAACTTCAAGCTCCAGCTTGCGGTTGGTGTGACGGGTTTCTTCCGCCAGACCCTGCGCCTGATCGTAGGCGTCCTGGGATTCATCGCGGGCGCGTCTGAGCTGCTGCTCACGGGCTTCCATGCGCGAAAGCATGGTGTTGAACGCCTCGGCCAGCGAACCGATTTCGTCCTTGTTGCCGGGCGTCGCCCGCAGCGCGTAGTTCTCCTCGCGGGTAACCCGCCGCGACAGGTCTTCCAACTGGTAGATCGGCTCGGTGATAAAGCGCCGAATCTGCCGGGCCACACCGGCCCAGAGCAAGATGCTGAAAATCAGGATGCCAAGGCTGGCGGTCAGCGTGCCGGTGTAGAACGCCGTCGGCAATTCGCTGCTGGCGACCAGCAACAGATGGCCCTGCGCCTGTCCGGCTTTGGGAATGGGGATGACCTGAGTGTTGCGAAACTCGGTAACGCGCCAGCTCTCCAGATCCCGGTAGTGGTCGGGCATGCGCAGCTTGTTGCCCTGCTGCATCTGCGCCAGACGCGTACCGCTGCTGTCGTACACCGCCGCCGCCCGTAACGGGCCGTAGTTTTTCAGTTCACTGAGCAACGTCTGGGCGTTGGAGGTCGAAGACAGAGCGTGCTCGGACAGGCCGGGATTGCTGATCAGCCGACCGATCGTTTGCAAAGCCTGGGGCGCCATCGCTTCCTGGGAAATGTAATAGGCGGCGCTGATGAACGTCAGGTTGGCGACCACCAGCACGGTGGTGAGCAGTACCAGCAGGGCGGCCAGGAGCTTTTGACCGACCGGAAGGTTTTCGAGGCGCTGGCGCAATGGCATGGGGCAGGTCACCGGAATGAGGAGCGGGCAGGTTAGCGCTGTTCAGCCGTTGCGCAAACCGTCAGTCGCTGGGCAGGCCGCGGGCGTTGAGGTGTTCGATCAGGCGCAGGCGTAACTGATTCAGCATCGGCGCAGGACAATCGAGGGCAGCCGCCGTGGCGCAGGCATGCCCGAGCAGGTAGCGGATCTCGGTACGACGACCTTGGGCAACGTCCTGATACATCGAGGAATAATTACCGGCGGTGGCGGCAATTACCTGTTGCACTTGATCCAGCAGCCCTTCAGCCGCGCCGGGCTGACCACAGCCGTGCAATACGTGGCCGAGCTCGACGCACAGCGCCGTTACTTCTTCTGCATGAGCCTGGAGCTCTCCGTTGCGGCATTGATGCAACACGGTCAGCGGGTTGATGGCGCAGTTGAGCGCAAGCTTGCGCCAGAGGCGTTCGGATAGGTCGGCGGTCCACTGATGGGGAATGCCGGCCTGCCTGAGGTCGTCCAGCCAGGCGGGCGATGCGCCGTGTTGCGTGTCCCCCAGCCAGTTGAAGCCCTGTCCGGCAAACACCGCGCTCCAGTCTTCATCGCGGTAGGCGCCTTCGGTGCTGGAGACGAAAATGCAGCGTGCATCCGGAATCATGGCGGCTACGGCGTCCTGGCTGCCCAAGCCATTTTGCAGGAGCAACACATCAGCCTTGTCGGTCAGGCGATGGGCGACGGCTGCAACCGCGCGTTCGGCGTCGTAGGCCTTGCACGCCAGCAACAGACGCTCGATGGGCTCGCCTGCGCTGGCGGTCTGTGCCGGGATGGCAAACCTCTGGCGCTCGCCGTTTTCGATAAGTGCCAGACCCGCTTGCGCGTTATAGGCCGCCAGTCGGGCCTCGTCGCGCAAGATCAACCGCACGGGCAGACCCGCCCGGGCCAGTCGCGTGGCCCAGAGAATGCCCAGACTGCCCGCGCCCAGAACGTGCCAGCACACGGGATTCAAAAGAAATCACGCCCGATGACGAAGATCTCGGTGGGCAAGGAAAACGAAATCAACATCGCAGGCTCACATGATCGTGGGAAAAGTCTCGTTATAATGACCGGGCTTTCATACCGTCAAGTCAGGCGTGCTCCATCCATATGTTGAGCCGCGCCGTATCAATTGGAGAATCTACATGCCCTCGTTCGACGTAGTGTCCGAACTGGATAAACACGAAGTCACGAATGCCGTCGACAACGCGATCAAGGAGCTGGACCGCCGCTACGACCTCAAAGGCAAAGGCAGCTTCGAGTTCACGGAAAAAGACCTGCTGATCAAGATGACCGCCGAAGAAGGCTTCCAGCTCGAAGCCATGATCGAGATCCTCAAGCTGGCCCTGGTCAAGCGCAAGATCGATGTGCAGTGCCTGGAACTGAAAGATCCCTTCGCGTCCGGCAAGGTCATGAAGCAGGAGGCCACGCTCAAGGAAGGCATCGACAAGGAGCTGGCGAAGAAGATTGTTGCTCACATCAAGGAAGCCAAGCTCAAGGTTCAGGCGGCGATTCAGGGCGAGCAAGTGCGCGTTACCGGCAAGAAGCGTGACGACCTGCAAGAAGCGATTGCTGCGCTGCGTGGTCACGAGTTCGGCATGCCGCTGCAATTCAACAACTTCCGCGACTGATCGCCCCGCGATTTGCCCTGCGATTTCATGTTGGCTCAGGAACCCGAGGGGTTCCTGTGCGTCCGAATGCAGGTCTCGCTGAAATAACGGGCCCACTCGGCGCCGTTGCTTCAGCCTTCCATGTCGCGACCCCGAGGAGAAATAGATGGACTTGGATTTAAACAGCCAGGTAGACCATCTGGTGAAAGCGTCTCAGGCCTGGATCCCGATGGTCATGCAGTACGGCAGCAAGGTGCTGCTGGCAGTGGTGGTCCTGCTGGTCGGCTGGTGGCTGATCAACAGACTGACTTCCCGCGTGGGCGCGTTGTTGGCGCTGCGCCACGTCGACCTGGCGTTGCAGGGCTTTATCAGCAGCATCACCAACATCATTCTGAAGATCCTGTTGATCGTCAGTGTCGCCTCGATGATCGGGGTAGAAACCACTTCATTCGTTGCCGCGATCGGTGCGGCGGGTCTGGCGATCGGCCTGGCGTTGCAAGGCAGTCTGGCGAACTTCGCCGGCGGCGTTCTGATTCTGCTGTTCCGTCCATTCCGCATTGGCGACTGGATCGAAGCCCAAGGTGTATCCGGCACCGTGGACGGGATTCAGATCTTCCACACCGTGCTGCGCACCGGCGACAACAAAACGGTGATCCTGCCCAACGGCAACCTGTCCAACGGGATCATTACCAACACCAACCGCCAGCCAACGCGCAAGATCACCTTCGACGTGGGCATCGACTACGACGCCGACCTCAAGCAGGCGCTGCAAGTGCTGATGGACATGGCGGACGATCCGCGCATCTTGCAGGACCCGGCGCCGCAGGCGGTGGTCGCGGCATTGGGCGACAGCTCGATTACCGTGTCCCTGCGTGTGTGGACCAAGACCGGTGACTTCGGTGACGTGTCGAACCGCTTCAACGCTGAAATCCGCGACCGCCTGCGCGCGGCCAACATCGACATTCCGTTCCCGCAGCGGGTGATTCGTGTGGTGCAGGACGAGCAGCCCACGAAGGCGTAACGCTCGACCGCAGAAAGCCCCGACTCGTGAGAGTGCGGGGCTTTTTGTTGAGTGGGCCACGGGAGCGTGCACGTCAAACATGGCGACACTGCGGATCGTGAACGCGGACGACAACTTGTGGGAGCGAGCTTGCTCGCGAAGGGGCCGGAGCATACGAAGCATCTTTAGCGGTCGGGCTAGAGTCTTCGTGAGCAAGCTCACTCCCACATTTACGGAGTATCCTGCGCGATCGCACATGGTCCGGACGATAAGCGCTGCCTAGAGCACCGAGTCCACAGGCTTGGCCGGCTCTTCGCCTTCTGCCGCTTCTTCCCGTGCTTCCCGGCGGGCTTCCTGCGCCCAGTGCAGGGCGATCATGAACAACGTCGGCACGCCCATCAATGCGGTCGCCAGGAAGAAGTTGTGATACCCGAGCTTTTCCACCATGACCCCGGAATAGCCGCCGATCAGACGCGGCAACAGCAGCATGATCGAACTGAGCAGCGCGTATTGGGTCGCCGAAAACTTGAGGTTGGTCAGGCTCGACAGGTAGGCCACGAACGCCGATGTCGCGAGTCCCGAGCTGAAGTTGTCCAGCGAGATCGTGACGATGAGCATCTTCAGGTTCGGGCCCATGTCGGCCAGCATCAGGAACAGCAGGTTGGTGGCTGCCGACGTGATACCGCCGATGAACAGGATCGGCAGAATGCCGAAACGCACGATGGCCAGTCCGCCAAATGCCGCGCCGGCCAGGGTCATGACCAGACCGAAGATCTTGCTGACGCTGGCAATCTGATCCTTGGTGAAGCCCTGGTCGATGTAAAACACGTTCGCCATTACGCCCATGACCGTGTCGGACATGCGATACGTGGCGATCAGCCCCAGCAGCAGAAAGGCCTGCCAGCGATAACGCAGAATGAAATCGTTGATCGGCGTCAGCACCGGCGCCAGGCCGCGGCGGCCCATGGACGACAGGCAGGCCACGGTCAGCAGCGTGTAAAGGATCGCACGCAAAAAGGCGCGGTCTTCCATCAGCAGGTCTTTCCAGGTGGTGCCCTGAAACAGCACGCTGGCGAAGTCGGTGTTGTACAGCTGGGTGAACATCGCTGGCACCGAGACCAGCAGAATGATCAGCACGAACACCGAGGCCAGCTGGTGAGCAAAGCCGTAGCGCACGGCCGACAGCTGCGTGCGGATCGGCACGGACGGTTCACGCATGATCAGGCTGGTGATCAGCGCAGGCACCATGAGCAGGCCGAACAGCACGTACGTGCCGGCCCAGGCCGAGTGTTTGTAGGCGAAGCCGGTCGAACCGAAGCCTTCGGCGAAGTACAGCGCGCCGGCAGTGGCGAGGAGGGCGGCGACGCGGTAACCCGCCATGTAGCTGGCGGCAAGGGTCGCTTGCTGGCTGTCGCTGGCGATTTCCAGGCGGTAGGCGTCGATGGCGATGTCTTGGGTCGCCGAGGAAAACGCGACCAGCACGGCAATCGCGATCAGCCACGACAGGTGCTGCTGCGGGTCACAGAAGCCCATGCCGATCAGGCCCAGGGTGACCAGCGATTGCGAGAGTACCAGCCACGAGCGCCGTCGGCCGAGCCGGCCCAACAAAGGCAGGCTCCATTGATCGAGCAGCGGCGACCAGACCCACTTAAAGGCATAGGCCAGACCGATCAGGCTGGCATAGCCAATGGTTTCACGCGCGACGCCGGCTTCACGCAGCCAGACCGACAGCGTGGAGAACACCAACATGTAGGGCATGCCCGCGGCAAAACCGAGCAACAGGAGCACAAACGTAGAGGGGCTGGCATATGCGGCGAGCGCGGCGCGCCAGGTTTTGCGGGGCATGGGCTGGAATCTGCCTCAGGTTACGTAAACAAAGCGCGCACTCTAACCGTTGTGCTCTGTCGGGCGCCAGCCATGACGCTGCATATCCACACGATTGTTACGGATGGTCACGCCCTCGGCCCGCAACCGTGCGCGTTGCTCTTCGCCCGAGACGGTTCCGGGGGCCAGGCTGATGCGCCCGCCAGCGCCGAGGACGCGATGCCAAGGCAGACTGCTGCCGTCCGGCAACTGACTCAGCGCTCTGCCAACGAAGCGTGCCGCTCGTCCCAAACCGGCCAGCTCGGCCAGTTGGCCGTAACTGACCACTTTGCCCTCCGGGACTTGATGCAACGTAAGGTATAACGCCGTGCGCCGTGCCTCTGCGGGAGAGAGACCGTTCGGGTCGCCGTGCGCGGGAGATTGTTCGATCACGCATTCGTTCCTGTAAAAGGGATGAACGGGAATTTTCGATAAGGAACTTGAGAAATTTCCTGCTGTCAGTGTTACCTGTGTCGGCGGTCTGCCGATTGCCACGACGTTATCCATCCGGATAATGCCCGATTTCCCGCGAACCAGAGCCTTGTCGTTGCTTATGTTGTCCAGAACCCTGTTGTGCGTTGCGTTTGCCAGTGCCTCTACTCCATTGCTCGCTGACACCGTCTGGTTGAAGAACGGTGACAAGCTGACGGGGACTATCAAGGTCTTCGACGGCGGCAAGCTGCTGCTCAATACCAAATATGCAGGCGACATCCCGCTGGACTGGAAGGAAATCAAAACGCTGGAAAGTGACCAGCACCTCCTGGTAAAGCAGGACGCCACTAC